>VXSK01000016.1 GCA_009838035.1 Gammaproteobacteria bacterium | reverse complement strand
CTATTCCTCCCCCCCCAACCGCCCCCCTGCCCGGGGGGTCCACCCTCCCCCGCGGGGGGGGGGGGGGGGGGGGCGCCCCCCCCCCACGCCCCCAGAGGCAGGGGGTATGGAAGGGCTACGGTGGCGCGTCTGGCCTGCTGTCTGTTGTTGGGAATATGTCTCGGCGCGGCGTCAGCGTCGGCGGCGGAGCCCGCTATGCTGCCGGTGATCGATTCGATCATGGTTGATAAATCGCAGCGCCGGCTATATCTCATCAAGGATGGACAAACGGTGCGCACATTTCCGATCGCTCTCGGCCTGGCCCCCAGGGGCCACAAGATGCGCGAGGGTGATTACCGCACGCCCGAGGGCGATTACCACATTTCAGGCCGCAAACCGGATTCCAGTTACATGCTGGCCCTGCAGATCTCCTATCCCAACGAGTCGGACCGGGTCCGCGCCGAACAGGCCGAGGTGCCTGCCGGCGGACTCATCATGGTGCACGGCCGTCCGATCAGGCCCACCAATGGGCGGGACCGCAACTATTACTCGACGCGTGACTGGACCGACGGCTGCATCGCCGTCAGCAACGCCGCAATGCTGGAGATATGGATGATGACCCGCATCGGCACCCCGATCACGATCAAACCCTAGGGCGGCCGAAGATGGCGCAAGACACTTCTGCAAGGAAGACCAGCAGGGCGCGCACCCGCAGCTTTCAGGCCGAGGTCCGCCAGCTCCTGAAGCTGATGATCCACTCCTTGTACAGCCACAAGGAGATATTCCTGCGCGAACTGATCTCGAACGCCTCCGACGCCTGCGACCGCCTGCGCTTCGAGGCCATCTCCCGCCCGGAACTCCTGGCCGACGATACCGACCTCGCGATCGCGGTGGACTTCGATGCCGAGGAGGGCTGGGTCGAAGTCAGCGACAACGGCATCGGCATGTCCGAGGACGAGGTCATCCAGCAACTGGGAACCATCGCCAAGTCCGGCACCAGCGACTTCCTGGCCGGGCTGTCCGGTGACGAGCAGGAGGACGCCCGGCTCATCGGCCAGTTCGGAGTGGGTTTTTATTCGTCCTTCATCGTGGCCTCGCGCGTGGAGGTGCGTACGCGGCGCGCGGGCCTGAATGCCGAAGACGGTGTGAGCTGGTCGTCCGAGGGCCAGGGCAAGTTCACGGTGCGGTCCGTCCCGCGGGAGCGACGTGGCACGTCTGTGCGGCTTTATCTCAAGGAGGAAGAGAAGGGATTCGCGGAGCCCTACCAACTGCGTTCCCTGATTCAGCGCTACTCCGACCACATCGCCTTCCCCGTGACCATGCCCGGCACGGCGGCGGGCGGGGATGAGGACAAGGCGGCCCCGGAGCCGTCCCGGGAAGTCGTCAATACGGCCCAGGCGCTCTGGACACGCCCGAAGCGCGACATCAAGCCCGAGGAGTACCAGGAGTTCTACCGGCACATCGCCCGCGACAGCGAGGATGCTCTCTGTCACGCGCACAACCAGGTGGAGGGACGGCGCGAATACGCCAGCCTGCTGTTCGTGCCGCGGCGGGCGCCGTTCGACCTGTTCAACCGCGAGTCGCCGCGGGGCGTGAAACTGTACGTCCAGCGGGTCTTCATCATGGACGACGCCGAGCAGTTCCTCCCGTTGTACTTGAGGTTTGTCCGAGGTGTAGTCGACAGCAGGGACCTGCCGCTGAACGTTTCGCGCGAACTCCTCCAGCAGAACGACGATGTGCGCGCAATGCGCCAGGCGTTGGCGCGGCGTGTGCTGGACATGCTGGACAAGCTTGCCGGGGACGACGCGGACAACTACCAGGTTTTCTGGGACGAATTCGGCCGCGTGTTCAAGGAGGGCGTGGTCGAGGACCCGGGCAACCGGGACCGGATCCTGGGCCTGCTGCGCTTTGCCTCCACGTCCTCGGACGACGACCGGCAGACCGAAATCCTTGAGGACTACGTCAAACGCAAGCCGGACGATCAGAAGGAGATCTACTACATTGCCGCGGCCGGACCCGCGGCGGCACGGTCCAGCCCGCAGCTCGAGGTGTTCACCCAGCGCGGCCTGGAAGTGCTGCTGTTGTCCGACCCGATCGACGAATGGGTCGTGGGGCACCTGGGCGAGTACGAAGGACTGCGATTCCGCGACATCACCCGCGGCGCACTGGCCGCGGACGAGTTGCCGGGTACGGCGCCGGTTGAGACGGCTGACAGCATCGACGGCGAGGATGCCGATGCCTTGCTCAAGCGGATGAAGAGCGTGCTGGGCGACGAAGTCTCCGACGTGCGTTCCACGTCCCGGCTTACCGACTCGCCGTCCTGCCTGGCGCTGGGAGAGCATGAAATGGGCGTACAGATGCAGCGCATATTGCGCGCCACCGGCCAGGAACTTCCGGAAACCAAACCCATCCTGGAGATCAATACCGGCCACGGCCTGTTCAAGCGCCTGGCCCTGCGCGAAGGGGACGCCGAACTGTTCGAGGATCTCACCCGCCTGCTGCACGAGCAGGCGGTGCTGACCCAGGGGAGGGATCTCGACAACCCGGGCGAGTTCGTCCGCCGCGTAAACCGCCTCCTCGAAGCCTGACCGGCTGCGGGACCATTGGGTCTACAATCACTCCATGCACAAAGCCCCGAAGAACAATGAACTCAAGACGCGGCTGAGTCCGGAGCAGTACCACGTCACGCAGCAGAAGGGCACCGAGCGCCCGTTTACGGGGGAGCTGCTGTTCAACAAGGAAACCGGCGCCTACGAGTGCGTTTGCTGCGGACACGAATTGTTCCGTTCCGACGCCAAGTTCGACTCCGGTACGGGCTGGCCAAGCTTCTTCCAGCCCGCCTCCGACGGCTCGGTGGCCGAGCACGTCGACAGCAGTCACGGCATGCAGCGGGTCGAAGTCGTCTGCTCGAATTGCGGCGCCCACCTGGGCCACGTCTTCCCGGACGGGCCCCGGCCTACCGGAATGCGCTACTGCATCAACTCCGCATCGCTGCGGTTCAACAAGACGTGAAGCACCTCAAGCCCCCCCAGCCGGACGACGGCCGCGCACGCGAGGCCATGCGCAAACGGCGCACCGCGATCCGATTCGGCCTCTCGGCCGTCATCGCCAGCTTCGTCGTCCTGGCCATGCTGATCCTCGGCGCAATGTTCCAGGAGGAATACGAAGAGGGCTTCGTGCGCATCGTGACCTTTGCCGTGCGTCTCGCCACGCCCGAGGAAGTGGCCCAGGCCGAAGCCCAGGGTCCCATTCCGGATCCGTTGCCTTCAATCCGTCCCGACACGCCCATTGTGGTCAGCACCGACCCTCTCGTTCCTATCCGCGATGCGCCGCAAGGCCAGATTTTGCTGCCTGCGCCGGAAGTGCTGATTCCGCTTGACGACGTCGTCGTGGAAACGATCGAGGGGCTGGAACTGCTTGCGCCCGACAACCCCGAAGACGAAGAAGAAACCGCGGAAACCGAGTAAGAAGGCCTCCGGCTAGATCGGCGAGAAGCCCGTGCCGCAACTCAGGGCTCGCGCCACTTCGGCGCCCGGCAGAAAGGCCAGCACGAGCTGTACGCCCAGGATGAACACCAGGGGGCTGAAATCGATGCCGCCCATCCCGGGCAGAATGCGCCGGATCGGCGCCAGTGCGGGCGTGCAGATCCGGTGCAGCACGCCAACGATCGGGTTGTATCCGCTCGGCGAGAACCAGCTCAGCAGGGCCCAGGCGACGACCGCCAACAGGTAGAACCACAGCGCTGCGCGGATCGCGCGTATAAGTCCGTAGATCAGGATCTGGACCATGCCGGGCTCGACTTGGCAGCCTAGTTTGACCGTAGCCCAGACCAGCAGGCATTGCAGCGTCAGAAACGTCAGCAGCACATGCGTCTCCAGGCGCTGGGAAGGCTTGACGAGCAACCTGAACGGCAGAACCACCGGATTGGTCAGGCGCAGCACCACGGCGGCCACCGGATTACGCGGATCGGAGCCGTGCCAGTACAGCGCCAGACGGATCACGAAGCACAGCATGTACAGGTCCGCGACCGTGCCAAGCAGAAAAGAAAGTGCGCCCATTTACCCGAAGTCGGCGATGACGGCGGCAATTATAAGATCGGCGGCCGCTGTCTATAATTCGGCCATGGCGAACCTGATCACGCTGAGCCGCCTCTTCCTGCTGCTCGTCGTGGTGGCCATCGCCTACCGGCCCGTCTCCGCCACGCAGTTGTGGATATGGCCGCTTCTCGCCGTGGTATTCATTTCGGACGGCCTGGACGGCTGGGTTGCGCGGCGCAGGGGCGAGGAGAGCCTGTTCGGGGCGCTATTCGATATCGCCGTCGACCGCATCGTGGAACTCACGCTGTGGATCGTGCTGGCGGACCTCGATCTCATTCCGATCTGGATTCCGATCGTGTTCGTGGTGCGCGGCGTGCTGGTGGACGCGATACGGGCCAGCCAGGTCCAGGCCGACCGGCGCAGCCCTCTTGCGCTGCTGAATTCGCCCGTGGCCCGATGGCTGGTCGCGGGCCGTTTCATGCGCGGGTTTTACGCCACGATCAAGGCCTGCGCGTTTGTCGGCCTGTTCATGATCAATCCGTTGCCCGTTGGAGTGGAAACATTGCTGCCTTCGCTGACGGAAGTCTGGGCGCTGCTCCAGCCGATATGGGAGTGGCTGGCCATGGCGTTCACCTACCTTGCCGTGGCGCTGTGCCTGTTGCGGGGAATGCCGGTGATCATGGAATTTCTGGCCGAAGAGCGGCGGTCCCTGTTCCCGCGCAATCGCGGAACTCCATGAATGGCCCGAAGTCCGTGCCGCGCCTCGCGCTGTTCGATATCGACGGCACGCTGCTGAACGAGCCCAGCAGCGAAAAGCGCTTCATGCTATGGCTCTTCCTCAAGGGGCGGATCGGCCCGATCAGGCTGTTGGCCTACGCCCTGTTCGCCCTGCGCCACTTTCCCCGGTACGGAACGGGAGTGTTCGCCAAGAACAAGTCGCTGCTCTGGCGGCGCACCGTGGGCAGCACGGAAACGCTGGCGCGCGAGTGGGCTGCCGACGGGCTGGACAGGGCGCTATATGGACCCTGCCTTGAACGCTTGCGGGCCCATCAACAAGGAGGCGATTTCGTCGTATTGCTTTCGGGAACGCCGAGCGTCCTCGCCGACGCGATCGCCGAAAGACTGGGCGTCGACAACGTCGTCGCCACCGAATGCGCGATGCGCGCCGGGCGCTATGGATTCGCGCCGCCGATCGTGCATCGCGTCGGTGAAGCCAAGCTGGCCTCCGCGCGCGACCTCTGCGCGCGCTTCCAAACCACCCTTGCGGATACCGCCGCCTACGGAAACTCGCTGAGCGATCTTCCCCTGCTTGGCGCCTGCGGCCTTCCGGTCGCGGTCAACCCGGATTCGGCGCTGGCGGCGATCGCCTGCGAAAAGGGCTGGGAAGTCATCGGATCGCCGGCTCGCGGCCGTATTCGTGCTTCGGCCTAGCATCCTGGCGCTGAGCGCGCTGCTCTGCTGTTCGCCGGCGGCAATTGCGCAGGATGCCCTCCCGGCCGCGGTCAACCGGGTACTTGCGCACTACGGCATCTCGCGCGAAAACTATTCCGTCTGGGTGGGGGACATTGGCGAGGAAAAACCTTTGCTGAGTCACCGTGCGGATGTCCCGAGAAAGCCGGCATCGGTAATCAAGGTGCTGACCGGCTGGCTTGCCCTGGAGGGGCTCGGGCCGGAATACCGCTGGATCACGCGCGTCCATCTGGGCGGCGAATTGCGCAATGGCGTGCTGGAAGGCCCGTTGATACTTGAAGGGCGCGGGGATCCGCACCTGGTCATGGAACGCGTCTGGCTGCTGCAGCAGAAGTTGAGGCAAAAGGGCTTGCGCCGGATCGATGGCCCGCTGGTGCTCGACGACCGGTGGCTGCCGGCCGACGATACGCCGCTGGCCGGCTTTGAGGCCGACCGTCACCGCTCCTTCAGCGCATCGCCCTACGCGCTGCTGATGAACTTTCAGGCGATCCGGATAATCATTGAACCGGACCATGCCCGCGGCCGCGTTCATGCCCGGCTGGAGCCGCCGCTGTCCGGGCTGGAACTGGTCAACCGGCTACGGCTGAGCAACGAACGTTGCGGCGGATTTCAGCGCGGAGTGGCAGTGCGCATCTCCGGCGAAGGCGACAGCCGCGTCGAGCTGGACGGGAACTACAGCCGCCGCTGCAACAGCTACTCGATTTCGCGCCGGGCGCTCTCCGGCCCGGCCTATGCCTACGGGCTGTTCGAGACCCTGTGGCGGGAAGGCGGCGGCGAGATCTCGGAGGGTTTTCGCCTGGGCAGTGCGCCGGAGGACGCCGAGCCCTGGCTGGAATTCAAGTCGGAGTTCGCGTTCCAGGCGGTGCGATTCATGAACAAGCACAGTAATAACGTGATGGCGCGCCAGTTGCTGCTGACGCTGGGCGCGGAGATGTTCGGACCGCCGGCAACGCTGGACAAGGCGCGGAAGGCCGCCGGCGAGGTTCTGATACGAGAAGGGCTGGAACTTCCCAGCCTGGTCCTGGACAACGGGTCCGGCCTGTCGCGCGTTTCCCGGATATCCGCTGCCGACCTGGGACGACTGCTGGTGCATGCCGGCCAGGGCCCCCGCTTCCACGAACTCGCCGCCTCCCTGCCCATCGCCGGGCGCGACGTCACGCTGACGAAAACCTACAAGGAAACTCCGTTCGGCGGGCGGGCGCACATCAAGACCGGCAGCCTCAACGGAGTGTCGGCAATCGCCGGATATGTCCTGGCCGACAGCGGTCGGCGGCTCGCCGTTGTTGCGCTGCTCGAGCACCCCCTGGCGGCCAAGGGTCCGGGCGAGGAAGCGCATGGCCAACTTTTGACAGCAATCAGCCGTCATTGATAGAATCCGCGCCCGGCAATTCACTGCCGCGCCAAGCCGCAAGGAAGGCTTCAATGAAACTAGTAATGGCCATCATCAAGCCGTTCAGGCTGGATCATGTACGCAACACCTTGTCCGACCTTGGGATCAACGGCATGACCGTCTCCGAGGTACAGGGTTTCGGGCGACAACGTGGCCATACGGAGTTGTATCGGGGCGCCGAATACATGGTGGATTTCATCCCCAAGACCAAGATCGAGGTTGCGTGTACCGACGAATTGGCCGAGCGGGTGGTGGAGGCCATCATCGACTCCGGAAAGACCGGCAAGGTCGGAGACGGCAAAGTCTTCGTGATGGATCTTGAGGAGGCCTTTCGGGTCCGCACCGGGGAGAGCGGTGACTCGGCGCTGTAGCGAGCGTAACTTATCGGGGCCCCGGCGGGTAGCCGGCGTCCCTTCAAAAGGGGATTTTTCTATGAAGAGAGCGATATTGATCGCTGTGGCCGGGTTGCTGTTGTCGGGCGTGGCGAGCGCCGACACGCTGGACAAGGCCGACACCGCGTGGTTGCTGACATCCACGGCCCTGGTCCTGTTCATGACGCTGCCGGGGCTGGCGTTGTTTTACGGCGGTCTGGTGGGCCGCCGCAACGTGTTGTCGGTGCTGATGCAATGCTTCACGATCGCCGGGATCGTCACGTTCCTGTGGGTCATCGTGCAATACAGCCTGGCGTTCAGCGACGGCGGCGCCATGAATCAGGTGGTGGGCGGCTTCGGCAGCGCGTTTCTGGCCGGAGTGACCGTCGATTCGCTCAGCGGAACCGCGCCGGAAACGATCTTCATCGCCTTCCAGCTCACCTTTGCGATCATCACCTGCGCCCTGATCGTGGGCGGATTTGCCGAGCGCATGCAGTTTTCCGCGATGGTGCTGTTTTCGGTGCTGTGGTCGCTGCTCGTCTATGCCCCGGTCTGTCACTGGGTGTGGGGCGGCGGCTGGCTGGCCGACATGGGATTCCTGGACTTCGCGGGCGGAGCGGTGGTGCATCTGACCGCGGGCGTGGGAGCGCTGGTTGCCGCCATGGTGCTGGGTCCGAGAACGGGTTTTCCGCAAAAGCCCATGCCGCCGCATAGCCTGCCGCTCACGGTGGCCGGCGCCGGCATGCTTTGGGTAGGCTGGTTCGGATTCAACGGGGGCAGCGCGCTGGCGGCGGACGGCGCCGCGGCGATGGCCCTGCTGGTCACCCACGTCGGCGCGTCGGCCGGCGCGATGGGCTGGATGATGATGGAGTGGATCAAGTTCGGCAAGCCCAGCGTGCTGGGCGTGGTGACCGGCATGGTCGCGGGGCTGGGCACGATCACGCCGGCCTCCGGCTTCGTCGGCCCGATCGGCGCGCTGATCATCGGCCTGGCCGCGGGCGTGGTGTGCTTCTATGCGACGCGCATCATCAAGCGGGTGCTGGTGATCGACGATTCGCTGGACGTGTTCCCGGTCCACGGCGTGGGCGGGTCCCTGGGGCTGCTGCTTTGCGCCGTGTTCGTCAATGCCAACCTGGGCGGCGCCGGTTATGCGGAGGGCATGAATCTGGGTTCGCAGCTCGGCGTCCAGGTGATAGGCCTGGTGGCGACCTTTGCATGGACCGCATTGGCCACCTGGGTCATCCTCAAGGTCGTCGGACTCATCACGCCGCTGCGCGTGAGCGAAGAGGACGAAATCGAGGGTCTGGATCTCACCCAGCACGAGGAGCGGGGCTACAGCCGCTGATCCCGGTAGCGAGGGGGTCCCGCTGAGTTAGTATTGTGGGATGCTGATACGCAATAAGACCGATATTCGATCCTCGGAAATAACCTCCGAAACCACCTACTTCAATCGCCGTTCCGTCATCGCCGGCCTCGCCGCGGCAGGCTTGGTGGGCACGACCCGCGCGGCGCCCGCCAATCTCGCCGCCGGCACCGGCCAGAAGGACTTGCCCGGCGTAACGCCCGGCCCCTTCAGCACCGACGCGCCGCCGAACAGCTACGAGGAAATCACCACCTACAACAATTACTACGAGTTCGGGACCGGCAAGGACGACCCGCACCGTAACTCGGGAGATTTCCGGCCCGAACCATGGACCGTTCGGGTGGAAGGCGAAGCGGAAGTAACCGGCGAGTTCGACGTCCAGGGCCTGCTTTCCGGCATCGGACTTGAAGAGCGGGTCTACCGCATGCGTTGCGTCGAAGCCTGGTCGATGATCATTCCGTGGGTGGGCGTGCCGCTGGGCGAAGTGCTCAAGCGCTTCCGCCCGACGTCCCGCGCGAAATATGTCGCGTTCCAGACAGTTTACCGTCCCGACGAAATGCCGGGACAGCGGCGCCGCGTTCTCCGCTGGCCGTACGTCGAGGGTCTGACGATCGAAGAAGCGACCAATCCGCTGACTTTGCTGACGGTGGGCGTGTACGGAGTCGCGCTGCCCAATCAGAACGGCGCCCCGCTGCGGCTGATCGCACCGTGGAAGTACGGTTTCAAGGGCATCAAGTCGATCGTGAGCATCCGCCTGCAGGAACGGCGGCCGCCAACCAGCTGGAACATCGCCGCCCCGCAGGAATACGGCTTCTACGCCAACGTCAATCCGGAAGTGGACCATCCCCGCTGGAGCCAGGCCACCGAGCGGCAAATCGGCTCCGGTTTTTCCGGGCTGTTCGCGCGCCGCATCCCGACGCAGATGTTCAATGGATACGGCGAGCAGGTGGCCCACCTGTATTCCGGCCTCGACCTGCGCCGCAATTACTGATCCGGCAACTTTCCGGGAGCTACGCCAGACCTGCAAGCGTGAGCCCTTTGTCATTCCCCTGCTTCCGGGAGCGTCGGCGGCAGGGAGCCGCCGCCGAGCCCACAGGGATGTGCTTGCAGGCGTATCCCGGAAGCAGGGGAATGACAAAGGGCGGGTTCGAAGCGGTGATTGATCGATGAACGTTCGGGTTTACAAGCCGCTGCTGTTTGCCGCCTGCCTGTTGCCCGTAATCTGGCTTGTGCTGCGCATAGCCGAAGTGGTCGAACCGGGGCTGGGCGCGAATCCCGCCGAGGAAATCCAGGACGAACTCGGCCTCTGGGCGCTGCGCCTGTTGCTCGTCACGCTGTGCGTCACGCCCGCAGCGCGTTTGTTGAGAAAGCCGCGGCTGTACCGCTTCCGCCGGATGCTGGGCCTGTTTGCCTTCTTTTACTGCACGCTGCACCCGCTGGCCTATTTCCTGCTCGACCTGCAACTCGATTTCGCCCACCTGGGCGAGGACCTGCTCAAGCGGACCTTCATCACCGTCGGCATGGGCGCGGTGCTGTTGCTGATCCCTCTGGCAATCACCTCCACCCGGGGCTGGCAGCGGCGCCTGGGCCGGCGCTGGAACCGGCTGCACCGGCTGATTTACCCAGCCGCGATCCTTGCCTGCTGGCATTTCTACTGGCAGGTCAAGGCCGACACGATCGAGCCGCTGGTATATTGCGCCATTCTCGCCCTGTTGCTGGGCATGCGCTTTTGGTGGTCGCCCCTGAAGGGCCGGCTGTTCCCGGGAGGAAAATAATGCAGGAAGTTTCTTTGCGCGGACGGATATTTTTCGGCTGGTGGCTGCTGGTTGGCCTGTTTCTGATCTACATGGCCTCCAACGGCATTCTTCTGAATACGATACCGCGCATATTCCCCAACCTGGCGAGCGAGTTCGGCTGGACCAATGAACAGGTGACTCTGCCTGCGAACATGTTCTTCGCGCTCGTTGCCTTCCTCAATCCGGTGGCCGGCTGGTTCCTGGACCGTTTCTCCATACGCCGCCTGATGCTGATCGGCGCACTGGGTATAACGCTGGTCCTGGCGCTGTTCCCGATGGTGCAGGAATGGTGGCACCTCATGGCGCTGTACGTATTGTTCGGCTTTTCGCTCTCATTGGCTGGACTGAGCCCCAGCTTGATGCTGCTGTCGCGATGGTTCGTGCGCTACCGCGGCCTGGCGTTCGGCATTCTGATGATGGCCTCAAGTTTTGGCGGTGCAGTTTTCCCCTGGGTGGTCAATTTCCTGCTCCCCGATTGGCGGCTGGCGGTGCTGGTGCTCGCAGTGGTCGGCGGAGTGATGATGATCCTGCCCACCCTTTTCCTGGTAAGCAATTATCCCAGGGACAAGGGGCTGGCCGCCGACGGCGTGGCCGATCCGGAGCCGGAAGCGCGTCCGAAGCCGGACGCGTTCGGCAAGGTGGTGCTCAGCCTCATTCGTTCGCCGGTGTTCTATCTTCTGGCGTTCGCCACCGGCACGCTGTGGTTTTGCATCGTGGCGATGCTCAACAACCAGGCATTGTTCTTCCGCAACGAGCTGTTGCTCGACGACACCAGCACCACGACGATCTACAGCAGCTTTTTCGCCGCCGCCATTGTCGGAAAGGTGTTGTTTGGCTATCTGGCGGACAAGTTCGACAAGCTATGGGTAACCATGGCCAGCGTGCTGAACCTGGGTTTGGGCCTGGCGCTCCTGTTTCTCGCCGTTCCGGGCGAAACGACCTGGCCGCTCGCCTACGCCATTGTCTATGGAGTTGGGTACTCAGGCGCGTTCACCATGATCCAGCTTATGATCGCGGAGTTCTATGCGGGGCGAAACTACGGAGTCTATCTGGGCATATTCCTGATGATCGACTCGCTCGCCGGCGCTGTCGGCGGGCGCTTCCTGGCTACTTCTGCTGACCAATACGGGTCATTCACCAACGGCTTCACCGTAATGATGATTCTGTGTGCGATTGCCGTGGCCTGCGTGTACATTCTCATACGGCGGCAAAGAGCATGAGGAGCGGGCTGCTTCTTGCTTCCTGCGCAGCGACGGTTTGCATCGCAGGTTGCGGGCCGTCCGCCGATGCGCCGCGGGAAGCGGATGAAGCGGCCGAGGTCACGGAAATCACGGCGGCCGGCACGGCATTTCCGAACACCATCGGCGAAACGCACTGGTTCACGTTCCAGCGCAAGGTGGAGAAAGGCACCCAGGGCCGTTTCAAGGTCCGCATGCTGGTGCACGGGCAGTTTTCCGAGGAGCAGATTGCGGCCGGGCTGCGGCGCGGCCGGGTGCAGATCGGTAACCTTTCCGCGATGATGACTTCCACCCTGGTGCCGGAAATCGCGATGCTGTACGCGCCGTTTCTTTTCGAATCCGAGGAAGAGGCGGATTTTGTCTATGACCACTTCCTGACCGAACTGTTCACCTCGCTGCTTGCCGCACAGAGCCTTCACCTCGTGTCCTGGAGCGAAATCGGATTTCACCACATCTACTCGGTCACGCCGGTGCTGTCGCCGGCAGACATGCGGAGTCGGCGTTTCCGCGTTTCGGCAAGCGAAGCCTCGCGACTTTTTGGCGAAGCGCTGGGCGCGGACGTCATTCCGCTGGGCTTTGGAGAAATCGTGCCCTCGCTGCAAACAGGGCTGATCGAGGCGGGTGAAAATTCCCTGACCCTGTATGTGCGAACCGGAACTTCCGGCGAGGCGCCACACGTTACGCTCACCGCGCATTGCTTCGGCATGTCGGTCATCGTGGCCGACAAGGCCTGGTGGGACGGCCTGGCGGACGCGGACCGCGAGATCATCGCCCACGCTTACCCCAGCATCGCCGAAACCCGCAGGGGCACGCGCGAGGAGGCGCAGCACGATCTGGAAAACGCGGATAGTTTCGGCATTACGCCACGCTGGCCGGAACAAGCCGAACGCGACCGGTGGGCGGCCGCGGTAGCCCATGTACCCGAGCAACTCGCCCGCGCGGTGGGCGGACAGTCACGCCTGGTGCTCGATACTATCGCCGAAGGCAAGGCCGCTTTCGCACGCCAGCAGGCAGCCAACTAAGGCCGCCGACCGG
This sequence comes from Gammaproteobacteria bacterium, assembly GCA_009838035.1. Lineage (NCBI taxonomy): Bacteria > Pseudomonadati > Pseudomonadota > Gammaproteobacteria > Gammaproteobacteria bacterium. The sequence goes on along the minus strand of VXSK01000016.1, from coordinate 90 downwards.
CCGAACAGCCCGGGCGGCGCCAGCTAAAGCCCTTTGTTCGTCCCCCTCCTCGTGGGAGCGTTGGAGTATCCATGTTGTCAAGCATGGGTA
>VXSK01000015.1 GCA_009838035.1 Gammaproteobacteria bacterium | reverse complement strand
AGCAGGAATTCCTGCAGGTGGATACCTCGAACATCCTGTTCATCTGCGGCGGCGCGTTCGCCGGGCTGGACGCCATCATCCGCAACCGGACCGAACGCAGCGGTATCGGCTTCACCGCCGAAGTCTGGGGCGAGGACGAAAGCCAGCGCCTGGGCGACGTGCTTTCGCACGTGGAGCCCGAGGACCTGATCCGCTACGGGCTGATACCCGAATTTGTTGGGCGGCTGCCGCTGGTGGCCACGCTTTATCCGCTGGACCTCGATGCGCTGATGGCCATTCTGGTCGAGCCGAAGAACGCGCTGACCAAGCAGTACCGCGTGCTGTTCGAAATGGAGAACTGCGAACTCGAATTTCACGAGGGCGCCCTCCAGGCCATTGCCGAGCGGGCCATGGAAAGGAAGACCGGCGCGCGCGGTTTGCGCACCATCCTCGAGGACGTGCTGCTGGACACGATGTTCGACCTTCCTTCGCTGAAGAATGCCCGCCGCGTTGTACTCGATCGCGGGGCGATCATGGGCCAGAACAAGCCGCTGGTGGTGTACGAGACCGACGAACCGCTGGCCCTGAAGCCGCCCGAGGAATACGAGAGGGCCACGGGATCGGATGGCTAGTCTTCTCCCTCGCGGCATTGCGAAATCAGTTGCGGGGCAGGAAACCGGCCGAATCACCGGCGATGCGTCCGGGGTTGGGTTTGACGCCGGCCAGCCCCATATCGAGGTAACACCATGAGCGACGACACCAGCACCGACCTGGCCGTGCCGCGCCGACTGGCAGTTCTGCCGCTGCGCGACGTGGTCGTGTACCCGCACATGGTCGTTCCGCTGTTCGTGGGCCGCAAGCCCTCGATCCTGGCGCTGGAAAACGCGATGGCCGTGGGCAAGGAGATCCTGCTGGTCGCGCAGCGGAAGCCGGAAGTGGACGAACCGCAGGCCCGCGACATCTACCGGGTAGGCACGCTTGCGACCGTGCTGCAGATGATGAAGATGCCGGACAACACGGTGAAGGTGATGGTTCAGGGCGTCCTGCGCGCGCGCCTCAATTCGCTCAAGTCAGGCAAATTCTTCAGCGCGGAGTTCGAGACCATCTCGGAAGAGGCCGCAGGGAAGGACAAGCCCGAGGAATTGGAGGCGCTGCGCCGCTCGCTGCTGAGCCAGTTCGAGTCGTACGTGAAGCTGCACAAGAACGTTCCCCCCGAAGCGCTGGCCGGCGTGTCGGGGCTGGACGACACTGGCAGGCTGTCCGACACGATCGCCGCGCACATGCAGCTTGCGCTCGAGAAGAAGCAGGTCGTGCTGGAGACCGGCGATCCGGGCAAGCGAATGGAATACCTCGTGGGCCTCATGGGCAGCGAGATCGACATGCTCAAGATCGAGCGCAAGATTCGCGGCCGCGTGAAGACGCAGATGGAGAAGAGCCAGCGCGAGTACTACCTGAACGAGCAGATGAAGGCCATCCAGAAGGAGCTGGGCGAGCTCGACGAGGCGCCGGACGAGATTACCTCGCTCGAAAAGGGGATCAAGGAAGCCGGCATGACCAAGGAGGCCCAGGAAAAGGCCATGACCGAACTGGGCAAGCTCAAGATGATGGCGCCGATGTCGGCCGAGGCCACCGTGGTGCGCAACTACCTGGACTGGCTGCTGAAGGTGCCCTGGAAGAAGCAGCGCCGGACCAACGGCGACCTGGCCCGGGCCGAACGAATCCTGGAAGAAGACCATTACGGGCTGGAGAAGATCAAGGAGCGCATCCTCGAGTACCTGGCCGTGCAGAAGCGCGTCCGGTCGCTGAAGGGGCCCATCCTGTGCCTGGTCGGTCCTCCCGGCGTCGGCAAGACGTCCCTGGGCCGTTCGATCGCCAGGGCCACCAACCGCTCCTTCGTGCGCATGTCGCTGGGCGGTGTGCGCGACGAGGCGGAGATACGCGGCCACCGTCGCACCTACATCGGTGCGCTGCCGGGCAAGATTGTCCAGAACCTGGCGCGGTCGGGCGTGCGCAACCCGCTGTTCCTGTTCGACGAGGTGGACAAGATGTCGATGGACTTTCGTGGCGACCCGTCCTCGGCGCTGCTGGAGGTGCTGGACCCGGAACAGAATTCCACGTTCAACGACCACTACCTGGAAGTCGATTTCGATCTGTCGCGCGTGATGTTCGTTTGCACGGCCAACACGCTGGCCATACCGCCGCCGCTGCTGGACCGGATGGAAGTCCTGCGGATTCCCGGCTACACCGAGGACGAGAAACTGGCCATCGCGCGCAATTACCTGATCGCCAAGCAGATGAAGAACAATGGCGTGCGAAAGGACGAGCTCCGCTTCACGGTCGGCGGCCTGCGCAACATTATTCGCCACTACACCCGCGAGGCCGGTGTGCGCAACCTGGAGCGCGAGATCGCGCGGGTATGCCGCAAGGTGGTCAAGCGGCAGTTGCTGCGCCCCTCGCCGAAGGAAATATGCATCGGCCCCCGCCAGCTCGAGCCGTACCTCGGGGTGCGCAAGTTCCGCTACGGACGCGCCGAGAACCAGAACCGGGTGGGCCAGGCCCAGGGCCTGGCGTGGACGGAGGTCGGCGGCGAGTTGCTGCGCATCGAAGCCTCGGTCGCGCCGGGCAAGGGCAAGCTGACCCTGACCGGCAAGCTGGGCGACGTCATGCAGGAATCGATCCAGGCCGCGGTGACCGTGGTTCGGGCGCGGGCCGCCTCGCTGGGGCTGGATCCGGGCTTTCAGTCCGAACTGGATCTGCACGTGCATGTCCCGGAAGGCGCCACGCCCAAGGATGGTCCCAGCGCCGGCATCGGCATGTGTACCGCCCTGGTGTCGGCGCTGACCGGCATTCCGGTGCGCGCCGACGTCGCCATGACCGGCGAAATAACGCTCGGCGGCGAGGTATTGCCGGTCGGCGGGCTGAAGGAAAAACTGCTGGCCGCGCACCGGGGCGGCATCGACCGCGTGCTGATTCCGGAGGAGTGCGTGAAGGACTTGGCCGAGATCCCGGCCAACGTCAAGCGCAGCCTCGATATCCGGTCGGTGCGCTGGATTGACGAAGTGCTGAAATTGGCCCTGGAAAACATGCCCGAGGTGGCCGCGTCGATTGCCGATGATCAGGCCGCCGCGGCGGCCTCAACGCCTGCCGCGCCGCCTTCGCCGGATCAACCTCGCCCCCACTGAGCCTGCACGCCGCGCTCCCACTGCCGTAGCCTGTTCCTTCCCCCTTCTTCCGGGAGTATTGGAGGCAGTGCGCGCCAATGGCTTGGCGCGCACACCGGAGCAAGCTCCATGGATGGATTTATGCGTCTACCGGAAGAAGGGGGAAGGAACAGGCGGATTCAGGGTGCCGTGTTCTGCTCGTGCGCGATGATCTGCTTCCAGACCGAGACTTCGTCGACGAGAATCCACTCCATCGTCACGACGCCGTCGACCATCTGTGCGTGCGTCAGGCCCATGATGTAGACGGGCGCTCCGGAGGGCATCCCGAAGCGCCCCCAGCCACTGTGCGTCGCGTCCATCGACCACCGCATTGCCAGCCGCGTCGCTTGTCCCTCTTCGTCGTTGACCATCAGTTGCTCGATTCGAAACTTCGCGTCCGGGAACGATGCGAGGTAGCCGACTACGAAGCGGTCCAGGTCCCGATGACCATTGACGGATTCGCCACCGGGCGCCTCGACTGCGGCTCCGGCGCTGTATAGAGACGCGATGGCTGCCGGGTGCTTGTCGTTCCAGATCTCGCTCCAGCCGGCGGCATAGACGTCCGCTTTATCGCCTCGCTCAATCTTCGGGACGAACTCGCCCGCAACGTCGTCGGCGGGAGTAAAGCTGCTGACTTTCCCGTTGACCCTGAGGTCCTGTTCGGCCTGCTGCCGGGCAAGCTGCTCGGCGGTCATGCCTAGCCCCCGCGCAAACGCGCCCTGGTCGCGAGCCAGCCATTCCTCGACAACCTGACCGTTGAGGACCCAGCACTCGGCGATGATGCGGGATCGAACAAGCTTGCCGGTCGCCTTGCCGTAGGCGCCGTCTCCGGTATGGCGCATGACTGACAGCAGGCGATGCGACGACAGGTACCCTTGCGCGCTGTCTCCGTTAACAATCACATCCTCGCCGATCAGCTGACGATCCGGAAACTCATGCAAGGTCTGGAGCGTCGCAGCGATTATGCTGCTATTGCCGGTCAGGATACCGTTGGCCGCCCTGACGACGACATCGTCCGCGTAGTACTTTCTCAGCGCCGGACCGACGCCGCGCTTCTCCCAGATCTCGGTCGTGATGCCGAGGATGTAGTCGCGGACGCCACCGAATTTGTCGACATACTCATTCACGACACTAGTATGTGACTACGTATGCAGACTTGCGAACCCAGTTCTCGCCCCACTGTGTGCTATTTTGTGCCGCAACCGGAAGCATGTCAACTCGGCGCTAAACTCCCAAGGTCTTGCTTACGTAGTCAAATCGGAGTAAAGTTTTTTAGATCGAAGTACAGACAGCCATTGCTGTCTGGCGATGTTGGGTTCATCCGACACGATAACGGGAGGAGAAATGTCCGCACGAAGAATCCTGACGTGGGGCGCGAGCGCTGCCGCTCTCACGGTATTGTCCTTCAGTCCTGCCGTCGCGCAGGACGACCTTGCACTGGAGGAAATTGTCGTAACGGCACAGAAACGGGCCGAGGATGTCCAGGATGTGCCGATCGCGATCACGGCGCTGACGGCCCAGGAACTTGAGCGATCGGGAATCCAGGACATCACGCGACTGAGTGCGATAACTCCGGGGTTCACTTTCAACCGGTCCGGCGGAGATGCCCGACCCAGCATTCGCGGCGTTTCTACCGAAAACATCCAGGCGACCGGCGACCCCACGATCGGGTTTTTCGTTGACGAGGTCTACCAGAGCCGGACCTTCATGGCAATGGCGCACTTCGTTGACGTCGAGCGCCTGGAGGTGTTGCGCGGGCCGCAAGGCACGCTGTTCGGCCGAAATACGCTGGGCGGCGCCATCTCGGTTTTCTCAAGGGAACCCACCGATGAGTTCGACGCGTTTCTCGCGGTGAATGTCGGAAATTATGCGCGCGGGCGAGTCGAGGGTGCGGTCAATTTCCCGCTGTCCGATACGTTCGCGGTTCGGATCGCGGCCATGATAGACAACGCCAACGGTTATCTGAAGAATTCGGCCGGTCAGGACCTGTACGACCGCGACGATCAGTTCGCGCGCGTATCGTTGCGGTTTACGCCGAACGACAGGCTGGACATCGTCGCCCGCGCCTCGATAGCGCGGCAGGAAGGGATTGGCCCCGGCGCCTACGGCTATACAAGCCTGGGCACGTACCGCACGCCCGATACGGGCCGGATCGCGCTGCCACAGCACGGCGGCGTGAGCTATCCGTTTCAGGGCATTCCCAATGGAGACGGTATAGCGGATGTTGATTTTCCCGGTGACGCCGGCGGTGCCGTGGACCTTGGTTTTCCCGTACTTTCGAACTTCGACGAAGTCGCGTTCAACACGGATTCATGGGTCTACACCAACGACAAGTCGTTCAGCCTGAACGTGGAGTACGACTTCGGCCCCGTCGTGCTGAAGTCGATTACCGCACGGAACGACGTCGAGTACCAGCGGTTCTATGACGGCGATCTGTCGGATGTGTTCGAAACGCTCACGCTGACGTTTTCGACCTTCGGCAGCATTCAGGGCCAGATTGACGATTTTGAGAACTTCAGCCAGGAGATCCAACTGGCGTCAAACACCGACGGGCCATACCAGTGGGTTGCCGGCCTGTTCTGGCTCCAGGACGAACTGGAGGAGTTTTACCTTTGGGGCCTCGAAAACGATCATCCCACGGCGAATGACTACAAGGCGGTTTTCGGCGCCTTTGCGGCGGACCTGTTCTACAACACGAACAATGGTCAGGAGTTCACCGGATACTTTTTCCCGATCGTCGGGTCCGACGGCCGCATCGACGTCGATTCGCAGGCCATTTTCGGACAGGGAAGCTACGCATTCAGCGATCAGTGGCGTGCAACGGTGGGTGTTCGCAGCACCCGCGACGAGAAGGCTCTGACCGACGGCACGCTGAGTGTGGACTTCGACGCGGTTACAACCCGCCTGGGCGTCGAATATGCGTCCTCCGATGACACGATGTTTTACGCCAGCCGCAGTACGGGCTTTCTGTCCGGCGGGCTGAACACGGCGCTGGAGGCAGGCACGCCGCAGGAATCGGTCGACGAGCAGACGAATACGGCCTGGGAGTTCGGCGTGAAGTCCCGCTTCCGGGATGGCCTGGCGCAACTAAATGTGGCCCTCTTCAGGAATGATATTGAAGACGTGATCGTGCAGATTCCCGGCGCCAGCCTGTCGACGATTCGAGTGAACGGCGGAACAGTCGAAGTCACGGGACTGGAAGCGGAGTTGAAGCTGTTGCTGTCCGCCAACGCTCGTGTCGACGTGGCATTCTCGATGATGGATTCCGAACTCAGCAATTTTGTGGTAAGAAACCCCTGGATTGGCGCACCCGGAATGCCGGCAGTAGAGAACACGGTGGATCTCAGCGGAAACAACGTCGGGCAAACTCCCGACTTCACGGCGACCGTCGTCGCGAGTTATGACTTCGATCTCGGTGATAGGGGCAGCCTGACGCCGCAAATTCAGTATGCGTACAGCGACGGCTACTTCAACGACGATTTCAACTCCGACGTCGGGTATCAGGATGCCTACGGAATGCTCGATTTCCGGCTTTTCTGGGCCTCGGCGGATGGACAGTGGAGGGCGCAGGCCTTTGTCGAGAACGCGACCGATGAAGAAGTCATCACCCGATCCGTACTGACCAAGTACACGGCGTTCGACGCAAGCGTCTGGGGCGAGTTCGCGCCGCCGCGCATGTACGGACTGTCCGTAAGCTACAACTTCTGACGCTGTTCCATGACCGACTATCGGGATTCGATCTCGAAATCGCTGAATCGGTTATTTGCGCAATCTGGCGATGAACTCGCCAGGTTCATGCGCTCGTTCGTTCAGCCGGACGTGGTTTGGGATGTCTGCTTTCCGCTCAATTGCCTGAACGGAATCGATGCCGTCATGAACGAGTTCGTGACGCCCATACGCCGGTCCCTTGACGGTGTGCGCCGGCGCGACGAAATATTCATAGGGAGCCGGAATCGGCACGACGGTTGCGAATGGATAGCGTCCCTTACCCACTATGTCGGTAATTTCAATGCGCCGTTGTTCGGAATCCCTCCGAACAACCGGCTGGTACTGCTGCGATCGGGCGAGTTCTACCGTGTCGATGACGGTCGCATAGGCGAAGCGAAGCTGATACTCGACCTGGTCGACCTCTTGCGCCAGACGGGACAGTCGCCCATCCCGCATGTCCTCGGCAACGAAATGCTCTACCCGGGTCCGGCAACGCATGACGGTGTGCTGCCGGGCAATCGCGATCGCGGTGAAACCAGCATGCAACTCATCAACGCAATGCTTGCCGACCTGCACGAATACGACCCGGAAACGTACTCCTCGGCCAAGCAGACCGGTATCAACGGCTATTGGCACGAAGACATGCTGTGGTATGGCCCGGGCGGGATCGGGTCCAGTTACCGCTGGGCCGGATTCCAGAAAGATCACAGGATTCCGTTTCTGACCGCGTTTCCCGATCGCGAGGGAGGCAACAGGTTCTGCGAGTTCGGTGACGGCGACTATGCTGCTCTTGGCGGCTGGCCGGCGATGTCGATGACCCACAAGGGCGAATACCTGGGCGTCGAGCCTACCGGAAGCAAACTGACGCTCCGGGTCATGGACTTCTACCGCTGCGCCGACGGTAAGATCGCCGAGAACTGGGTGCTGCTAGACTACATGGACCTGCTGGACCAGATGGGCGTCGATGTACTGGCGCAGGTCCGGGGGCCTGACCCCACGGTGTAGCCAGCCATTGAGAGTAAGTTTGTTTTCGTCATGACGTCAACAAATGCTCTGCCGAAAACAACCTCCGATCGGTCGCAGATGAGTGCCGACCTGGCGGAGCATGGCTATTGCCTCGTTGCCGACGCGCTGACTGAATCAAAGCTGACGAGCCTGCAGGCGGCGGTTGATCGCACCGCCGGAGAGGACACCGCCAGCGGACATCCGTTCTTGGACGAGGGCGGCGCTAACCAGCGCTTGTGGCAGCTCCTAAATCGGGGCGCTGAGTTTGTCGAACTGGCCGAGCACCCGTTGGCGCTTGACCTTGCGGGCGAACTGCTCGGCAATCGAACGGCCTACGGCATCGAAAACGACGGGCTGCCCCAGTTCCTCCTGTCCAGCCTGACCGCGAACATCGCGGGATACGGCGGGACGCCAATGCTTATGCACTGCGATCAGGGGTACGTGCATGAGCCGTGGCCCGACTACCCGATCGTCTGCAACGGCGGCTGGTTGCTGGATGACTTTCGAGAAGAAAACGGTGCCACGCTGGCAATTCCGGGAAGCCACAAACGGAACCGCAATCCGGCGCCGGGCGAAGAGAAGGAGGCAGTTCCCATTGAGGCGCCGGCGGGGACCCTGTTCTTCTTTGATGGCCGGCTGTGGCACGGAACCGGATCCAATCGAACGAGGACCCTGCGACGCGGAATCTTCAGCTATTTCTGCCAGCCCTGGATGCGTACCCAGGAGAACCATACCGCCTCTCTTGATCCCGAGGTCGCGGAGAACGCTTCACCTGTGCTGCGACGTCTGGTTGGCCTCGACGCCTATGGGATATCGGTGGGGATGATCAACGGACTTCCGCCGTCCGGCCTGAAGCGATCCGATCACTTTGCGCGCTAGCACTCTTCGCCGTGCATAGTCGAAAAAATACGCGGACGCAACGATGACGGACTTCGGAACGCTGAACTGGTCGATCCTGGTTTCCTTCGTTGCAGCCAATCTCCTGCTCGGCCTTGTAATCGGTAACCGAGTCAAGTCTTCGGAGGATTTCTATGTTGGCCGCCGCACGACGCCGTGGTGGGCCATCGGTATTTCGGTTGTAGCAACGTACGTCAGTGCGCTGTCATTTCTTGGTGTGCCCGCATGGTCGTACACAGGCGGGATGTCCGTGATGATGGTGAACGTTAATTTTCCGCTCGCAATCGTCGTTGTGATCACGCTATTCGTGCCGTTCTTCTATGGCAGCGGCTGCCCATCGATTTACGAATACCAGGAGCGGCGTTTCGGTTCGAAGTCGAGATCGACAATATCTGCAATATTCCTGGTTTCGCAAGGTCTGAGCGCCGCGGCCATTCTGTATGCGACGTCGCTGGTGCTGAGTTTTGTGACCGGCATCGACGTTGTCTACGCCATCGTGATCGTGACGGTGATTGCGCTGATTTATACGGTGATGGGCGGCATTACCGCAGTCATCTGGACCGACTCGCTACAGGGAACGATTCTGTTCCTTGGAGTAGGCATCATCACTTATGCGGTCATCACACAGACGCCTGACTCGTTGCACTCCACGCTGCTCGAACTGAAGGCACAAAAGCTGACGAATCCATTCGACTGGAGTATCGACGTATCGAACACGACGACTGTATGGACCGGCATTATTGCGATGACGCTCTACCACACGACCGTGTACGGCGTGAATCAGGCGATGGCGCAACGAACGCTTGCCGCCAAATCGATCGGCGATGCCAAGAAGTCGTACCTGATGATGGGTTTCGCGGCGCCGATCATTTACTTTGCGTTCACGCTGCTTGGCGTTCTGTTCTACGCGCACTTCGCCGGCCGCGAATTCGAAAACGGCAACACGATCATCCTGGAGTTTGCCGCCAGCTACGGGCTGCCGGGGCTCATGGGCCTGATCGCCGCGGCGGTTATGGCGGCATCGATGTCGACGCTTGATTCGACCTTGAATTCAATGTCGACCGTGACGACGGTGGACTTCTATCAGAAGTACTTTCGCAAGCACGAGTCGTCGGCGCACTACCTCGCGGTGTCGCGATGGTTCACGATGGCATGGGCCATGATCATCATCGCGCCCGCACTGATGTTCTCGAGGACATCGGGATCCATCATGGAAACCCTGGCGGAAGTAGGGTCGTATTTCGTTGGCGCGAAGCTCGCCATGTATGGGATGGGTTTCTTTTCAAAGCACACGACGGAACGCGGGTTGCTGGCGGGTGTGGTGGCCGGGTTCGCGGTAGTGTGGATTGTTGCGGCCACGACATCCATTTCCTGGCCCTGGTTTGTCGTGATTGGCGCCGTGGCCAACGTGGGCGTTTCCTGGCCGATGAGTTTGATCCTGGACGGTAGACAGGCGAACTGGCATCCGTACAGCGTGCCCGGACAGCTCAAGAAACACCGCGACGCAGGGCTTCCGGAAAAAGAGGGCGGATGGTACGTGGTTCCTGGACGGATCGACTCGCTGAGTTACGTCTTGTTGGGCTGGTTCGTGGCGTTCATGTTCGGACTGTATCTGTTCCACCTGGCCATCTGAGACCGCGCGGGCTATATGCAAATGACGTTTGTGTTGCGCCCTGTCCGGTCAGCTCCTCTGCACAGAAACACAGGCCTGGCGCGCGTTTCAAATGCCTCTGTCTCATCCGCGGCCAATTCGCCTGCGATCGATCGATCATAAACTGCAGTGCCCGGCATGAACCGAAGAGTCAGTCCGGCACGCCGATGATCGGTTCGGTTCGGATCGGAACCGTGCACCAGGAAGGCATCGTGGATCGAAAACTGCCCGGCCTTCAATTCAATAAACCGAATGTCATCTTCGTTGATGTCCTTCTCGTCAATGGCTCTGTTCAGCAAGTCCTCGTCCGATACCGCTGCCGAATGTTCCTTCTCTCGTTGAGCCTTGTGTGATCCCGCCACGACTTCCAGGCAGCCGTTCTCCCGCGTGCTGTCGTCGATTGCGATCCATACGGTACAGGCAGCCATGGGACGTATCGGCCAGTAGGGCGCGTCCTGATGCCATGGTACGCGTTTTCCCGTGTGCGCCGGCTTGCCGAACAGGACCGAACTCCAGAGCAGAATGTCCGGACCGATCAGTTGCTCCAGAACATCAAGAATGAGCGGATAGTGGGCATATTCCAGCCAATCCCTCGCAAGATGTGGTGGTACTCCGTTACCGGCGTGGTTCCCGACATGAGGAGCAAGCACATGGTCGTGGTCAACGATGTTGTCCACCGTGCCGATCTCCGAGTACGAATTTTGAATTCTCGCCAGTAGGTCGTCAGGTAACGCCATATCGGGGATGAGGAATCCCTCTTCATGGTATTTGTTGGCATCCTCCTGGGACAGCAGCGCGCGGGTGTTCATCGTCAACATTTCCGTTTACATGCAGACTCGGGCAGGCTGGAGAGATTCTACCGATATTGGTTGCGTAATATGCCGTTGGTCAGACCAACTTCAGTGCCCGGTCAGGCGTCATTCGCATTCCGGACGGTCTGGCCTGACACGGGAATTCCGGTGAACAGCCGGACCTCGGGCGACAGGTCCGGGTCTTCGATTCGGTCGGTCAACAGATCCACGACGGCGGCCGCCATCCGTTTTCGAGGCAGGCGTATGGTCGTCAACTTGTAGGGCTCGAGCCCGCCGATCCGAACACCGTCGAATCCGGTGATGGAAATGTCGCCGGGCACGTCAAGGCCGAAATTCTCGCGCGCTTCGTCGATGCTGCCGATTGCGAGCGAGTCGGTGATCGCGGCCACCGCGTCCGGGAGTCGTCGGTTCGTCCGCATAAGCTCGACGAAACCGCGCCGCGCGTTCTCGTATTCGTAACCGCAATGAACGATCACGACATCGTCCGCGCCGCCAGCTCGGAGCCCGGCCTCGAGCATCCGCGTACGCACGCGGGCGACTGCTCCATTTTTCGGCCCGGCCATGATGCCGAAGCGCCGGTGGCCCGCCGAAAGCAATTTTTCCGCCAGCCACTCGGTTCCCTTGCCGTTGTCGCAGTCGACGCAACTGTAGGGCGCGCCGCGCGGCGCCAGTCCGTAGTAGATCACGGGGATGCCGGCATCGTCGAAAGCCTGGCGTTGCGCCCTGTTGAACGTGCCGCCGATGACGACGCCATCAACCTGGTATTGCAGCACCCGGTCGACCGTGTCGTCCAGTTCGTCGTAGGTTTCGATGGAGAACAGCAGAACCTGGATTCCTCTGGCGGAGAACGAAGAGGAGATTTCCACAAGCGAATCCGGGTAGGTCAGGTTCGTTTGCCGCAGCATGATCAGGGCGACCATGTTCGAACGCCGGGAACTCAAGCCCCGGGCGATGGCGTTCGGCCGGTACCCGAGTTGCCGGGCCGCCTCGCGCACTTTCTCGCGCATTTCCGCCGATGCGCTTGCCCCCTGGCGATAGACTCGGGAGACGGCGGCCTGGGAGACGCCGGCGAGTCTGGCGACGTCATGCGAGGTTACGCGATTCCTGGCTCGTTTGCGGGCTTGTTTCGTCAGGTTCGCCATAGAATTTGCCGAGTCTAGCTCATCTTCCCAAGGCCGTTCAGGCCTGTTTTTATGCAGGCGCGGCGTGCGCTTGCTGCAAAGAGTATGTATTATTGCGGCGGCTTGGGGATTAGTACATAATCCCCGGTCATCCGGGATTTTTTCCCGGCTGTTGGGATGATATGGCGGCATCGCTGGTTTTAGGTGCCGCTATACCAATTTTGGGGGTGGATTTCATTGTCCTATAGACACCGCCAGTGCGTATCGAACCGGTAAATCCGGGCAAAAACCTACGGAGAATTGCATGAACAAACGGGAACTTACGGATGCCGTGGCATCGGCTGCGGGTCTTGGCAAAGCGGAAGCGGGTAGAGCCGTGGATGCGGTTTTAGGGGCCATCAGCGGTGCCTTGGGACAGGGAGACTCGGTATCTCTGGTCGGTTTCGGGACCTTCAGCGTCAAGCATCGCGCCGCACGGCAAGGACGCAATCCCCGTACCGGAGAGACGATACAAATCGCCGCGACCTCGGTTCCCGGATTTAAGGCAGGCCGTGCCCTGAGGGATGCCGTAAACTAACCACCTCCAGCTTTCGGGGCTTGCCCCCGTTCAGCTGTTGCGGCGAGTTCCGCGAGGGTAATGGCGCCGGCGGGTGCTTAGCTCAGTTGGGAGAGCGTCGCTCTTACACGGCGAAGGTCGGGGGTTCAAGCCCCTCAGCACCCATAGCGGAGTGGTAGTTCAGATGGTTAGAATACCGGGCTGTCAATCCGGTGGTCGCGGGTTCGAGTCCCGTCCACTCCGCCACTTACCCTCGTCCTGAGGCGGGTTGGCGCGCTCCGATGCTCCAGGTAATCCGTGACCGGCTCAGCGGCTGGGTTGCCGGCATCATCTTCGGTGTAATCGGGCTTGCGCTGGTGCTGACTTTCGGCACCATGCGGGGCAATGTGGGCATGTCCAGCACCGCCGTGGCCAGCGTGGACGGCGTGGAAATCGGGCAGACCGAGTTCCTGCGCACGCTGGATGAAGAACAGATCAGGCTGCGAGAACAGTTCGGCGAAGCTCTTCCCGAGGAGTTCGAGCAGCAGCTTCGCGCCCTCGTGCTCGACGATCTGATCGACATGCGCATGATGCAGGCGCATGCCGAAGAGCGCGGCTTTACGATCAGCGACGCGCGGCTGGCGAGCGTGATTCAGAGTGTTCCCGCATTTCTCGACCGCGGGGAGTTTTCGAGGGATATGTACCGCAGCGCCCTGGCCAATATCGGCGAGTCGCCGACCTGGTTCGAGTATCAGCAGCGCGGGCTGATGACGCAGCAGCAGTTTTACCGGGGCATTGCCGAAAGCGCCTTCTTCACCCCGGTGGACTTTCGCTTTTACATCGAACTGGTGCAGGAAAGCCGGGCGGTGCGCGGCCTGTTCGTTTCTCCGGAGGCTTTCCGCGCCGGTGCGGCCGTGACCGACGAACAGGTCAGCGAGTATTACGAGCAGAACGCATCCGGCTTCTGGACGCGCGAGTCCCTGGATCTGGAGTACATTGAAATCGATGCCGCGAGTCTGCCGGGACAGCAAGAGATCACCGAGCAGGACGCCTTTGAATGGTACGAGCAGAATCGTGACCAGTTCGTAAGCCCCCTGCAGCGCCAGTCCAGCCACATCCTGCTGGCGGCCAGCCCGGAAGGGGACGATGAAGTGCTGGCCCGCGCCAACGAGCTTGTCGCCCGGCTTGAGGCCGGGGAAGACTTTGCCGCCCTGGCCGGGGAGTTTTCCGAGGATCCGGGTTCCGCCTCGCTGGGCGGGGACCTGGGATGGAACGAGCGCGGCGTGTTCGTTCCGGAGTTCGAGGAAGCGCTGTTCGGCCTGGAGGAAGTCGGCCAATACACGGCGCCGGTGCAGACGCAGTTCGGCTATCACATCATTCGCCTGGACGGTTTGCGCGGTGGGGACATAGCGCCGTTCGAGGACGCCAGGGAGGAGGTGCTGGCGGATCTTCAGGTACGCCGGAGCCGGACGCGCTTTTACGATCTGGCCGACCGGCTTGCCGACATGGCGCTGGAAAGCGATGAGGGACTGGCCTGGATAGCCGAGGAACTCGAACTGCCGCTGAAGACCATCGAGAACTTTACCCGCGAGGGCGCGGGAGAGTTTGTCGGCAACCGGCGAGTGATCGACACCGCCTACGGGGAGACCGTGCTGGATCGTGGCGAGAACTCGCGGATACTTCAGCTGGACCCCGAGCGGGCGATCGTATTGCGCGCCGCCCGCCATCAGCCATCGGAGCAGCAACCGCTGGAGGAAGTGGCGGATCGCATTCGGGAGATACTCGTCAGCGACGCGGCCGCGGAGGCCGCCGCGGCCCGGGGAGCGGAGTTGCTGGAGCGGCGCCAGGCCGGTGGCGACCTGCCGGAACTGGCCGGAGTAGATGGCGTGGAGTTATTCGACGAGCAGGAAATGCGCAGGGATGCCGCCGGCTTCCCCTCGGAAATGCTGAATGCCATTTTCGCGGCCGCGCCCGGGCATTCCGCCGAGGGACTCAGGCTGCTCGACGGCCGTTACGCACTGTTTGAGGTCTCCGAGGTATTTCCCGGGCGTCCCGAAACGATTCCCCGCGATCAGCGCGACGAAGTCAAGTCCGACCTGGAGGACCGCGAGGGGATGATGGAATTCGACGCCTATCGCGCCAGCGTGCGCGATAGGGCCAGCGTCTGGATCGCGCCCGAAACACTGGGAGACACGCCATGACCCAATGGAATCCACTTCGCTGGCCCTTGTACGCGCAGATATTCGCAGGCATCGCACTCGGAGTTGTGGCCGGCCTGATCAGCGGCGAAACCGCGGAACTGTTCCCCGGCGTCACGTTCGACTCCATCTACGACTACATCGGTACGCTGTTCCTCAACGCGCTGAAGATGCTGATCGTGCCACTGATCGCCACGTCGATCATTTCGGGCGTCGCCGGCCTGGGCGGGCCGGGATCGCTTGGCCGGCTGGGCGGCAAGACGGTCCTCTACTACCTGGCCACGTCCACGGTCGCGGTGCTGGTGGGACTGACCCTCGTCAACCTGGTGCAGCCCGGCGTCCTCAACGGGGTGGCCGTGGGCGCGCTGCTGGATTTCGAGGTCAATTCCGAGCAGGTGGCCTCGCGCGTGGCGGGCGCCGAGGGCGGCGTTGCGCAGGTGTTCCTGCGGATGTTTCCGCCGAACATCGTCATGGCCGCCGCCGAAGGCCAGATGCTGGGCGTCATCGTTTTCTGCATCCTGTTCGGCTACTTCATTTCCCAACTTGTGAAGGGGCGGCGCGAGCAGGTCACGGGTTTCGTGCAGGCCTGCTTCGAGGCGATGATGGGCGTGACCCGGTTCGTCATGCGGTTTGCCCCGATCGGCGTTTTCGGACTGGTCGCTGCGGTGGTCGCCAATGTGGGGCTGGGCGCCGCGCGGCCATTGGTGGTCTTTTCGATCACGGTGCTGGCGGCCCTGGCGGTTCATTTCCTCCTCGTGATGCCGCTGATACTGACGTTCGTGGCGCGCGTGAACCCGCTGCGCCACTACCGGGCCATGGCGCCGGCGCTGCTGACCGCGTTCTCCACCGCATCGTCTTCGGCCACGCTGCCGATCACGATGCGTTGCGTGGAGGACAACGCAAAGGTCTCCAGCCGCACCACCGGCTTCGTTCTGCCGCTGGGCGCCACCGTGAACATGGACGGCACGGCGCTGTATGAATGCGTTGCCGTGATGTTCATCGCCCAGGCCTACGGCCTGGAACTGGGCTTCGGCGTGCAGTTCACGATCGTCTTCGCGGCGCTTTTGACATCCATAGGCGTGGCCGGGGTCCCGGCGGCTTCATTCGTCGCGATCGCGGTGATCCTCGGGGCGGTGGGCCTGCCGGTCGAGGCGATCGGGGTGCTATTCGTGTTTGACCGCATACTCGACATGTCGCGGACCGCCGTGAACGTCTTCGGCGACAGTTGCGGCGCCGTAACCATTGCCAGGATGGAAGGAGAGACCGGGGTGCTGGGCCAGGACAAGCCATGGCGGATTCGCGGCAAGGCCTGAAACCGGAGGAGCCGCCGGGACGGCGGCTGGTGCGGGAACGCCGCACCGTCGCCCTGTTCAAGCCCGAGGCGCCGCCGCGAGAACTGCTGCTGTCGGCGGTGGACGCGGCGCGCTGGGCTCCGAACCACCATCTCACCGAGCCCTGGCGGTTTTTCCTTCTGGGCGCAGCCGCCGGGCGCGAAATCGTCGAAATCGCCGCGGAGCTAACGCTGGCCAAGCGCGGCGCCGGTGCGGCGAAAAAGAGGCGCCAGCTTATGGAGGCGGTACCGCACTGGATGGCGGTGACCTGCCGCCGTACGGAGGACGCTTTTCGCGAGCGCGAGGACTACGGCGCCTGCTGCTGCGCGATACAGAATTTCATGCTGTGCCTGTGGGAGGGCGGCGTCGCGTGCAAGTGGAGCACGGGGGCGGTCACGCGGGACGAGCGGTTCTACGAATTGCTGGGTGTGAGCCCGGACGACGAAATGGTCGTGGGCCTTTTCTCGATCGGCTATCCGCGGATCATTCCCGAGCAGAAGCGCCGGCCGGTCGGCGAGATCCTCACCGAACTCGCCTAGGGCTCCCTCCAATGGGGGCGTGCTTCCTTCGCCATGCGCATGCCTGCCCCGTCGCGGAGGCGCCATCCTTGGCTCGGAATCGCTATCCTGCTTTTACGCTCCGCGAAGGGGCAGGCATGCGCACGGCTTTAGCTAGCGCGCGGTGTGGCGCTAGTCGGGGAAGGAGAGGCCGACGGCGCCCATGCCGGCGTCGACCTGCAGCACGACGCCGGTAATGCCGGATGCCATCTCCGAGCACAGGAACACGGCGGCGTTGCCCACTTCGTCAAGCGTCACATTGCGCTGGAGCGGGGCGGAGGTTTCGTAGTGGTGCAGCATCTTGCGGAAGTTCGGAATGCCGGCAGCCGAAAGCGTCTTGACCGGTCCCGGTGACAGCGCATTGACGCGTATGCCTTTCTTGCCCAGGTCCATGGCCAGGGCGCGCGTTACCGCTTCCAGGCTGGCCTTGGCGGGCCCCATGACGTTGTAGTTCTGCACGGCACGGGTTGAGCCCGAATACGACAGGGTCAGGAGCGCCCCGCCGTCGGCCATCAGCGGTGCGGCGGCGCGCGCCAGCGCGGCGAAGCTGTAGGCGGATATATCGTGGGAAATCCGGAAGCCTTCCCGCGACACGCTTTCGGCAAAGTCGCCCTTGAGGTTGTCGCCGGGCGCGAAAGCGATCGAATGGACCAGGATGTCGAGACTCGGCCAGGAGTCCTGCAACTGCGCAAAGGCTTCCGCGATCGATTCGTCGCTGCTGACGTCCATGCCGAGGCAGAAAGGAGCGTCGATATCCGGCGCGAAGGCCTCGGCCCTCTCAAGCATTCTTCCCGGTAGTGCGCTCAGGGCGACTTCCGCGCCCTCGCGGCGGAAACTCCGGGCGATGCCCCAGGCTATCGAGCGCTTGCTCGCGATACCGGCGACCAGCGCCCGCTTTCCCTCCAGAATCGGCATGGCGCGATTCTACAGGCACCGCTCGCCCGAAAGGTACAATCCGTCCCCGTGCAGCAGGTGGAGATTTATACCGACGGCGCCTGCTCGGGCAACCCGGGACCCGGCGGTTGGGCGGCCCTGTTGCGTGCGGGGAATCATGAGCGCGAGATAAGCGGAGCGGAGCCGCACACCACCAACAACCGGATGGAATTGACCGCCGCCTTGCGCGCGCTCGAAGCCCTGAAGCGGCCCTGCCGGGTTGTTCTGCATACCGATTCCACTTACGTGCAGAAGGGCATGAAGGGCTGGCTGGACAAATGGAAGCGCAACGGTTGGAAGACCGCGAACAAGAAGCCGGTGCGCAACGAGGACCTGTGGCGCGATCTCGACAAAATTTGCGCCCGCCATTCGGTCGAGTGGCGATGGGTTCGCGGACACGCCGGCAATCCGGGCAACGAGCGCGCGGACATGCTCGCTCGCGAGGCGATGAACTCGCTCGTTGTTGCCGGCGCAGCGAAATCCTGATTCGTCGCTGGATACACGAACCGTGCGCCACGTTGCCGTTGACGTCGAAACCACCGGGCTGGACCCGAACTCGGGCGACCGCGTCATTTCCGTCGGCTGCGTGGAGCTGGTCGAGCGGCAGTTCACCGGCCGCGATTTCCATCGGCTTATCGACCCGCAGCGGACCATCCCGGCGGAGTCCTCCCGGGTGCACGGCATAAGAGACCACCAGGTGGCGGGTCAGCCGAAGTTTGCGGAACTTGCGGAAGAGTTTCTTGCATTCGTGCGCGGCGCCCACCTGCTCGGGCACAACATTGAGTTCGACCTGGGGTTTCTCGATGCGGAACTTCAGAAAGCCCGAAGAAAGGAACGGCTTGGAGAAATCTGCGACTCGACCTGCACGCTGAAGATGGCGCGGGCGCGCTATCCGTCGCGGCGCAACAATCTAGACGCGCTGAGCCTGCGTCTGGGCGTCGCATCAAGCGAGCGTGGCTACCACGACGCATTGGAGGACGCCCGCCTGACGGCCTTCGTGTGGCTTCGCATGACCATGGGGCAGGGCGAACTCAGCATGAGCGAAGAGGCGAGCGGGGGCGCGAAGCGGGCCATCGACCGCGAGGGCCTTGAGTTGGTCCGCTTTGAACCGGGCGCCGAAGACCTTGAGGCGCACGAGAAAATGTTGCGCAATATCGACGCCAAATCCGAACGGGGCGCCGCCTGGCTCAAGGAATTCAAGGAAACCTGATTTCCGTGAATTAGAATCCGGCTTTTTGCCGAACTGGAGAAAATCGTGGCGCAGTCAATTCGGTCAGCATTTGCACAAAACTTTTTGGGCGATTCGCCCCGCTGGTACAAGCAGACGATCATCGCGTTTCTGATCGTCAACCCGATCCTGTGGTTCCTACTGCCGGGCGGCGAATTCATTGCGGGCTGGGTGCTGGTGCTGCAGTTCATATTCACACTGGCGATGGCGCTGCGCTGCTATCCATTGCAGCCGGGCGGGCTGCTGGCGATACAGGCGGTCCTGATGGGCATGACCTCGCCGGAAACGCTGTACACCAAGACGCTGGACAACTTCCCGGTCATCCTGCTGATGATCTTCATGGTGGCGGGCATCTTCTTCTTGAAGGAAATGCTGCTCTACGTCTTCACCCGCATTCTCCTGGGCGTGCGCTCCCGGCTGCTGCTCTCGCTACTCTTCAGCGCCACCGCGGCAGTGCTGTCGGCGTATCTGGACGCGCTGACCGTTACGGCAGTGATCATTTCGGTAGCGATCGGTTTTTACCGCATCTACCACTCCGTTTCTTGCGGCCTCAAGGCGGGCGAGGTTGCCGAACGATTGACCGACGACTCGCAGGTTCCGGACGAGAAGATGGCGGAACTGCGCCAGTTCCGGGCCTTCCTGCGCGGCCTGATGATGCATGCCGCGGTGGGCACCGCGCTGGGCGGCGTCACGACACTGGTCGGCGAGCCGCAAAACCTTCTCCTGGCCAAGGAGGCGGGCCGCGCTTTCGGCGAGGCCGGATGGAATTTCGGCCAGTTCTTCGTGAACATGTCGCCGGTGACCATGCCCGTGCTGTTCGTGGGCCTTCTGACCTGTGCGTTGTTGGAATTGAGCGGCCGGTTCGGTTACGGCGTCAAGCTCAGCCCCGCGGTGCGCGAGGTCCTCGAGCGTTACGACCGCGAGGCGTCCGAGCGCCGCACTCCAAGGCAGAATGCCGCATTGGTGGCTCAGGGCGGCGCGGCCGTCATTCTGATCGTCGCCCTGAGTCTGCATCAGCTTCACCACACCGAAGTGGGCCTGATCGGCCTGATGATCATCGTGCTCGCCACGGCTTTTTCCGGAGTCACGGAAGAGCATCGACTCGGCAAGGCCTTTCAGGAGGCGCTGCCGTTTACCGCACTGCTGGTAGTCTTTTTCGGCATCGTCGCGGTCATTTACGACCAGAAACTCTTCAAGCCGGTAACCGACCTGATCTTTACCCGCGACGGGACCGAGCAGCTCGCGATCATGTACCTGGCCAACGGAGTCCTGTCGTTGATCAGCGACAACGTGTTCGTGGCCACGGTGTATATCGCCGAAGTCAAGCAGGCGTTGTTCGACGGGCTGATCGACCGCGCTCAGTTCGAGCTGCTGGTCGTGGCCATCAATACCGGCACCAATATTCCCAGTGTGGGCACGCCGAACGGACAGGCGGCCTTCCTGTTCCTGCTGACTACCGCGTTGGCGCCGGCAATCCGCCTGAGTTACCTGCGCATGGTGCTGATGGCGCTGCCGTATACGATCACGATGACCGTTACGGGTTTGCTCGCCATCATCTACCTCCTGTAAACGGGGTAGCCGCACATACCCCGGGAACCGGCTTCCTCGCCCCAATGGGACGTGCTGGTACAGCACGCGGGGAAAGCGCGTGAATGGCGGCTGGGTGAACTGCTGGATGAGCCGGACCGGTTCGCGGACTTTTCCCTGCGCAGCGACGGCCCTGCCGGGGCCGGACTGCTGCTTGATTACAGCCGCCAAAGGCTGAACGGCGAGACGCCCGGACTTCTCACGGCGCTGGCTCGGGCGTGTGGGCTTGAGGCCGCACGGGCGGCGCTGTTCGCGGGCGAGGTCGTCAACCCAAGCGAGAATCGCGCCGCACTGCATCCGGAGGCGCGTTCCGCGAAGCCGGGAAATGCGCTGCTGGCCGAGCAGCGGGAGCGAGTGGTCGCGTTCGCCCGGCGATTCCGAGCCGGCGAGGTGCCGGGCGCCGGGGGCAGGCCGCTGACGCGGGTGGTCAATATCGGAATCGGGGGCTCGGACCTGGGCGTGCGGCTGCTGTGCTCGGCACTGGGTAACGAAAAGTCCAGACCGGTGGATTTCGTGGCGGAGATGGACGGCGTCGAGCTCGAGCGGGCGCTGTCGCGGAGCGACCCCGCGGAGACGCTGTTCGTGGTGTGCTCGAAGAGCTTCTCGACCGCGGAAACACTCGCCAATGCGTACTCGGCGCGCCACTGGCTGACAGCCGCGCTCGGCAAAGACGCCCCGGCGCGCCATTTCTCCGCCGTTTCCGCCAACGCCGAGGCCATGGCAGCCTGGGGGATCGCGCCGGAAATGGCGTTTCTGATGCCGGACACGGTAGGCGGGCGCTATTCAGTCTGGTCGGCCGCCGGCTTGAGCCCCTGGCTCTCGCTCGGGTCCGCCTGCATGAACGAGTTTCTTGACGGCGGCCGCTGGATGGACCGGCATTTTCTTGAAACTCCCCTCGAACGCAATATGCCTGTGCTGATGGGCCTTCTTGCGTTCTGGAACCAGTCCTTGCTGGAGAGCTCGACCCAACTCCTGCTCCCGTACGACGCGCGCCTGAAATGGTTGCCGGCCTATCTGCAGCAACTGGAAATGGAGAGTCTCGGCAAGAGCACCGACGCGCACGGCAGCCCGATCAAGGGCAAGGGTGTGGCGGCCTTGCTGGGGGTAACCGGTTCGAGCGCGCAACACTCGATCATGCAATGGGCGCAGCAGGGCGCTCGCGCGTCAAGCGCAGACTTTATCGCCGTGCGGGACGGCGGCGGGGCCTATCCGCGCATGTACTCGGAAGCGCTGCGCCAGTTGCTGGCGCAAGCCGAGGCCCTGGCGCGCGGTCTGCCGCAGAACGAGATCGCTTCCGATCCCCTGGCGGCGCACAAGGCTTTGCCTGGCGGCCGCTCCTCGAACATAGTGTTGCTCGAAAGGCTCGATCCCCGGCATCTGGGCGCATTGATCGCGCTGTACGAACACAAGGTCTTCGTCCAGGCGACGCTGCTGGGCGTCAACCCGTTCGATCAGTGGGGCGTGGAACACGCCAAGCGCCTCGCCGCCGATCCACGCACGAAGCCGCCGTTGGCCGAATTGCTCGACGACTGAGACCGGACGGTTGCAATCGAGACGTAATGCGCCCTGCCTAAAATAGCAGAATCATGAAGATCACAGTTCACGGTTGCGGTTACGTCGGCCTTGTGACCGGCGCCTGCTTCGCCGAGACCGGCGTGAGCGTGATTTGCCTGGACATCGACAGCACCGCCGTCGAGCGCCTCCGCAAAGGCGATCTGCACATCCACGAGCCTGGACTCGAGGACCTGGTGCGCAGAAATCTCGACTCCGGCCGGCTCATGTTCAGCGCCGATGTCCGCGAGGGCGTGGAACACGGCGAGGTGCAGTTCATAGCGGTGAGCACGCCGCCGGGCGGCAACGGCGAAGCGGATCTCAGACAGGTGTTTGCCGTTGCCGGGTCGATCGCCGCCCACATGCCCGGCTATCGCCTGGTGGCCTGCAAGTCGACCGTGCCGGTCGGGACTTGCGCGGAGGCGGACAAGCGCATCGCCGCCGCATTGGCCGAGCGCGCGGTAAACCACGAATATGACGTGGTGTCGAACCCGGAGTTCCTGAAGGGCGGGGCGGCCGTTTCTGACTTCATGCACCCTGAGCGCATCCTCGTGGGCACAAAAAGCCAAAGAGCAATCGAAATCTTGAGCGCCTTGTTCGCGCCGTTTCATCGCAAGCGTGACCGACTGCTGGTAATGGATCGCGAATCGGCCGAACTGACCAAGTACGCGGCAAACGCCATGCTGGCCACGCGAATCAGCTTCATCAACGAACTGGCCGGCCTTGCGGAGCTGGTAGGCGCGGACATCGAGCAGGTGCGCGCCGGGGTGGGGGCGGACAAGCGCATCGGCTACAACTACCTTTACGCCGGTAGCGGCTACGGCGGTTCCTGCCTGCCCAAGGACACCGCGGCGCTGGCCCGCACCGCGCGTGAGAATGGCTACCGCGCGGAGATCGTCGAAGCGGTAACGCGCGTCAACGAGCGCCAGAAATCCCTGCTGGGACAAAAGATCCAGGCTCATTTCGGCGACACTCTTGCCGGCCGCCTGATCGCGCTATGGGGCCTGTCCTTCAAGCCGGGCACCGACGATATGCGCGAGGCGCCCAGTCTGGCGCTGATCGAATTCCTGCTATCTCAGGGTGCGCGCGTGCGCGCATATGACCCGGTAGCGGTCGAGCGCTGCAATTCGCTGCTGGGCGAGCGCGAGGGCCTGGAGTATGCACCCAGTGCCGGCGAAGCGGTTCGGGGAGCGGACGCGCTGGCGATCGTGACCGAATGGCCGCAGTTCCGTTCGCCGGACTTCGACAAGCTCCGGGAACGACTCCGGCAGCCGGTGATTTTTGACGGGCGCAACCTGTATTCACCGGACGTGATGAAGAACAAGGGCTTCCGGTACTTCGGCATCGGCCGCGGCGAACGGATTGCCCGGGATAACGGCTCCGGCGTGCATCCGGTGGGCGAAGAAGTGTTTCGTCCCTGGGGCAGTTTCGAGGGGCTGGGGCAGGGCGAGGGCTATCAGGTCAAACGGCTGCGTGTCCTGCCCGGCGAGACGCTGTCGCTGCAGCGCCATCGCCGCCGGGAAGAGCACTGGGTGGTCGTCAGCGGCGCGCCGGTGGCCGAACGTGACGGCGAGAGCCACTCCCTGAGGATCGGCGATCACATCCTGATCCCGCTGGGCGCCGTGCACCGTATCCACAATCCCGGAGACGAGCCCGCGGAGCTGGTGGAAGTGCAATTGGGCGACTACCTGGGCGAGGACGACATCGAGCGCTTCGAAGACGCCTACGGCCGCGCCTGATGACGCTCAAGCCGCCGTTCAAGGCGTACGACGTGCGCGGACGGGTGCCGGGCGAATTCAATGCCGACCTCGCCTGCCGGATCGGCGCCGCGCTGGTGCGATTCACGGGCGCCGGGGAAGTAGTGCTCGGGCGCGACGCCCGCCTCTCCAGTCTTGATATCGCCGACGCAGTGGCCGAAGGCGTGACCCGCGCGGGCGCCGACGTGGCCGACCTGGGCCTGTGCGGCACCGAGCAGGTGTATTTCGCGACCGGACGATTCGGCTGCGGCGCAGGCGTCATGGTGACCGCCAGTCACAACCCCGCCGACTACAACGGGCTTAAGCTCGTGCGCGAAGATGCGCGTCCCATCAGCGCCGACACCGGTCTGGCCGAGATTGCCCGCCTTGCGGAGTCGCCGCCGCCGCGTGGCGCTCGAGGCCGGAGGCGTCGCGCGAAAGTGCTTGGCGCCTGGCGCCGACGCGTCCTTGGGTTCGTGGAAGATCTGCCGATGAACCCGCTGAAGGTCGTCGTCAACTCCGGAAACGGCGCCGCCGGACCCAGCGTAAACAAGCTTTCGAAGCACATACCGCTGGAGATCGTTCATTTGCTTGCTGAACCGGATGGCAACTTCCCGAACGGCGTGCCCAATCCCCTGCTCGAAAGCACCCGCAATACCACGGCCGACGCGGTGCTCGCCAGCAAAGCCGACTTCGGCGTAGCTTTCGACGGCGATTTCGACCGCTGCGCCTTCTTCGACGAGCGCGGCGAATTCGTCGATCCCTACTACACGGTCGGTATGTTCGCTTCCGCGCTGTTGCCCGCCCGCCCGGCCGCCGACCGGCGGGTGGTCCACGATCCCACGCTGGTCTGGGATACCGAGGAACAGGTGCTCTCCGCCGGTGGCCGGCCGATCCGAAACAGGGCGGGGCACTCCTACATCAAGCAGCGGATGCGCGACGAGGACGCCGTCTACGGGGGCGAAAGCAGCGCGCACCACTATTTTCGCGAGTTCCTCTATTGCGACTCCGGCATGATCCCCTGGGTCCTGATGGCCGGCCTCCTCTCCGCGCAGGGCGGAGGCCTGGCCGAGCGCACCGCCGAGCGCCGCCGGCGCTATCCGACCAGCGGCGAAATCAATCTGCCGGTGGGTGAAGATCCCGTGCCGCTGATGCAGCGCCTTTCCGAAACCTACTCGGCGCAAGGCGCACTGGTCGATCACATCGACGGCCTATCGGTCGATTTCCCTGATTGGCGTTTCAACCTCAGGCCCTCGAACACCGAGCCGCTGCTACGTCTCAACCTCGAAACCCGCGCGGATCCCGAACTTCTCGCTACGAAGACCGCCGAACTCGAACTCGCAGCATCGCAGTCCGACTAAATGGAGCGGGAGGATGGTGGGCGATGCTGGGATTGAACCAGCGACCTCTGCCGTGTGAAGGCAGCGCTCTCCCCCTGAGCTAATCGCCCGTGGCCGGGTATTATTGACCGCCGCCTGCGCGGCCCGCAAGTAGCGCCAAAATTCCGACCTTACGCCGATGTCCGTTCGTACCCGTTTTGCGCCCAGCCCCACCGGTGTGCTGCACCTGGGCGGTCTTCGCACGGCGCTCTATAACTGGCTGTACTCGCGTCGCCATGGGGGCGAGTTCCTGCTCAGGATCGAGGA
Organism: Gammaproteobacteria bacterium; assembly: GCA_009838035.1. Lineage (NCBI taxonomy): Bacteria > Pseudomonadati > Pseudomonadota > Gammaproteobacteria > Gammaproteobacteria bacterium. Next base: position 6,782 of record VXSK01000015.1, on the reverse strand, counting down.
CACCGACCGCCAGCGCTCATCCCCGGAGCACATCCGGGCGCTGGTAGAGGCCCTCCAGCGCTTCGGGCTGGATCCGGACGAAGAGCCGCTGCTGCAGTCGGCGCGCGTCGAGCGGCATCGGGAAGTGGCCAATCAATTGCTTGAGTCGGGTTCCGCCTACCACTGCTACTGCACGCCGGACGAGCTGGCCGCCATGCGCGAGGAGCAGCGTGCGCGGGGCGAGGTTCCTCGCTACGATGGGCGGTGGCGCGACAATACGGGGCCGCCTCCTGCCGGGGTCAAGCCCGTTATCCGCTTTCGCCGCCCCGATACGGAAGACGTCGTCGTCGAGGACTGGCTGCACGGGGACGTGCGCTATCTCAACTCGCAGCTCGACGACCTGGTGCTGTTGCGTGCCGATGGATCACCCACCTACCACCTGAGCTGCGTGGTCGATGACGAAGACATGGGCGTGCGGCAGGTCATTCGCGGTGACGACCATCTCAATAACACCCCCCGGCAGCTACAGTTGATTCAGGCCCTGGGCTGGACGCCGCCGGAGTATTGCCATCTGCCGCTGCTGCTGGCGCCGGACGGCAGGAAGCTCTCCAAGCGCGACGAAGCGACCGACGCGCTGCACTACCTGCGCGCCGGCTACCTGCCGGATGCGGTGCTCAACTACCTGGCCCGCCTCGGCTGGTCGCACGGCGACCAGGAAGTCTTCACGATCGAAGAACTGATTTCCCGTTTCGGAAGGGAAGGGCTGGGGGCATCGGCCTCGCGACTGGACCCGGACAAGCTGAACTGGATCAATCAGCAACACATGAAGACGGCGGCTGTTGAAGTTCTATGCGAAGGCCTTGAGACGCAGCTCGAAGACATCGGCCTGAATCCCGCGGACGGCCCGCCGTTGGAAGAAGTGGCGGAAGCATGGCGCGAACGCGCCGAAACGCTGGCCGGGGTGGCGGAAGCGGCCCGATGGGCGTTCAGCCATGAGATCGAATTGGACGAAAAGGCGGCCAGGAAGGTCCTGCGACCGGTGGTGCGCGAGCCGCTGGGAGCGGTACGGGCGGCGCTGGCCGGGGTGGCGGCATGGACCGCCGCGGACATCCATGCCTGCATTGCCGAAACGGCCGAAACGCTGGGAATCGGCTTCGGGAAACTGGGCCAGCCCTTGCGGGTGGCGGTTACCGGCGGCGGCGTTTCGCCGCCGATCGACATCACGCTCTATCTCGCGGGCCGTGTCAGGACACTGGAGAGACTCGACGCGGCGCTGGGCTATATCGACGCCCGGATCGCTACCGCCGGGTCGGCCCCGCAGGGCTGAGGGCCCGGCGGACTCATCATGCTCGACTGCCTGGAGAGGGTTACGGGCCCCGACCCGTTGTATTCCATAATCTGGTTGCACGGCTTGGGTGCGGACGCCGGCGATTTCTGGCCGATCGTGCCGGAGCTCGGTCTTCCGGCTTCGCCCGCATGGCGGTTCGTGTTCCCGAATGCGCCGGTTCGGCCCGTCACCATCAACGGCGGCATGCCCATGCGGGCCTGGTTCGACTTCCTCTCGCGCGACAGCATCAGCCCCATGGATACCGACGGCATAGACGCGAGTTGTCGCGCGCTGGAAGAACTGGTCGAGAGGGAAGAGCAGCGCGGTATCGCCCGCAACAGGATCATGCTGGCCGGTTTTTCCCAGGGCGGGGCGATTGCGTTGCGCACCGCCCTGCTGTCGGACAGGCCTTTTGCCGGCGTCGTGGCCCTTTCGACATTCCTGCCGCCGCTGGAACCGCTGGAGCCGAGCGCCTCGGCCAACGGCCTGCCGTGCTTCGCGGCGCACGGCCGCTACGACGAGGTGCTCCCCTTGCGCCTGGGGCTGGATTCGAGGACAAGACTGGAAGCCGCAGGCTGCCATATGGAGTGGCGCGAGTACGAAATGGGGCACCAGGTGTGCGGACCGGAACTCGCGGACATCTCGGCGTTTCTGCAGAGAGTTTCCGGCGCCATGGCAGGGACCGGCTGAAACAAAACTGACTTATTCGGGCGCGTACGCCCGGTATCATTGACGCCCGCGGGGTCGGCCGGGCCGGCCCGTCGCGGCATCAGCGTTTGGCGTTTTCACTTACCGAAATCTGCATGGTGGCCGGCTTCCTGCTGGCGGCCTATGCGGTCGTCGCCAACGACTCCATCCAGACGCTGGGCACCTTCCTGTCATCGAACGCCCACCGCCCCTGGTGGGCGCTGTGGATATTCGCTTCCGGAATTCTGTGCGCGGTCCTCGCGTACGGCTGGTTCGTGCACGACGGCGACGTGTCCTACGGCCGGCTGACGAACTTCCCGGTACCCGAAGGCGGCATCAGCTGGATCCACATGATCCCGCCCCTGGCGCTGCTGTTTCTTACGCGCGTGGGCGTGCCGGTAAGCACGACCTTCCTGGTCCTGACCGTGTTCACGATCAGCAACCTGCAGGCCATGCTGACGAAGTCGCTGCTCGGCTACCTGGTGGCCTTCGTCGTCGCGATCGTCGTGTTCCGGCTGGTGTTCAAGCGCGCGACGGAGTATTTCCACCGCACCCGCGGCGAGGCAATTCCGCGCTACTGGGTGGTGCTGCAATGGTCGTCCACGGCCTTTCTGTGGAGCCAGTGGCTGATCCAGGACCTGGCCAACATCTTCGTCTACCTGCCCAGGCAACTCTCGTTCTCATGGCTGGCGTTCGGCGTGCTGGTGCTGATCGCCATGCAGGGCTACATCTTCTACACCTTCGGCGGCGTGATTCAGAAGATCGTTCTCTCCAAGACCGACACGACCGACATACGCGCGGCCACGATCATCGATTTCATCTACGGCCTGGTACTGCTGGTCTTCAAGGAGGTCAGCAACATACCCATGAGCACGACCTGGGTGTTCCTGGGACTGTTGGCCGGCCGGGAGTTCGCGCTTTCCATGTATCTCGCCGACACCGGCTTCAAACGCACGCTCAAGAACGTCTCGATGGATGCGCTCAAGGCGCTGTCCGGCCTGATCGTGAGCGTCATTCTCGCGCTCGGACTGCCGTACCTGAACCGGTTGCTGTTCGGGAGTTGACCGGCCTCCGCGGCCGCGTTCGCGCGGTCCTTGCAGCGGACCGCGTTCTGTTAGAGTTGCGCCCTCTGTAAAGGGGAGGACAGTCTCGTTTCCATTCTCGACTGGTTCGTTGTCGGGGTCTACTTCACTCTGATTCTGTGGGTCGCCTGGACGGTTGGCCGCAAACGTCAGGCCGGCCGGGCGGAGTTCTTTCTTGCCGGGCGCAACGTCGGCTGGTTCGTGGTCGGGGCCTCGATTTTCGCTTCCAATATCGGGTCGGAGCACCTCGTGGGACTGGCGGGCTCCGCCGCCGTGGAGGGGGTGCCGGTCGCGCAGTTCGAAATTCTTGCGGCCTTCGCCTTGCTGCTGCTGGGCTGGTTGTTCGCGCCCTTTTACCTCCGCTCCGGCGTGTTCACGATGCCGGAATTCCTGGAGAAGCGCTACTCACGGGGCCCGCGGACGTACCTGGCCGTCATTTCGGTGGTGGGCTACGTGTTGACCAAGATCGCCGTCACGGTCGCGGCCGGCGGGATCGTGTTCGAAACCCTCATGGGTATTCCGTTCTGGTGGGGAGCGCTCGCCATCGTTGCGCTGACCGGAATCTATACCGCATGGGGCGGCTTGCGGGCGGTGCTGTACACGGACATGGTGCAGATGTTCGTCCTCCTGGGCGGGGCGATTGCGGTAACGGTGATCGGCCTGAACGCGGTGGGCGGCTGGGACGGCATGCAGGCGGCGGTACGGCCGCAGGCCTTCAGCCTGTGGCGCAGCGTCAACCATCCGGAGTTCCCGTGGACCGGCATCCTGTTCGGGGCGCCCATCCTGGCGGTCTGGTACTGGTGCACGGACCAGTTCATCGTGCAGCGCGTGCTGGCGGCCAACGGCATCGAAAACGCGCGCCGGGGGACCATCTTCGCCGCATGGCTGAAGCAACTTCCGCTGTTCCTTTTCGTCTTGCCCGGCGTCCTCGCGCTGGCGCTCAGCAATACCGGAGCGCTGCAACTCGACGACCCCGACCAGGCGCTGCCCGCCATGATCGGCGCCCTGCTTCCGGCCGGGCTGAAGGGCCTGGTTGCGGCCGGCCTGCTGGCGGCCCTGATGAGCTCTCTTTCGTCGGTTTTCAATTCGGCCTCGACCATCTTCACGGTGGACCTGTATCGGAGGGTCGTTGCCGATGCGAGCGAGGCGCGCCTGGTGGCGATGGGGCGCGCGGCAACGGTTGTGATGGTGGTCCTGGCTTTGCTGTGGATCCCGTTCATGGACTTTGTTTCCGGCGGACTGTTCACCTACCTGCAAAGCGTGCAGGCCTATATCGCCCCGCCCATTGCGGCGGTGTTCCTGGTGGGCGTGCTCTGGCCCGGAGCCAATGCTTCCGGCGCGAAATGGTCGTTGGCCGTGGGCGCCTTGCTGGGTCTGGCGCGGCTGTTCATCGAGGTTATGACCGGAATGAACCCGGCGGCCTTCGAGGGAAGCCTGTGGCTGGCGCTTGCGGAGATCAACTTCCTGCACATAGCCATTGCCCTGTTCGCGATCTCGACCGTAGTGCTGGTCGGCGTAAGTCTCGCCACGGGCGGCGGGTCATCCGAACTGACGGTGCGGCGCGAGGACATGCGGGGTCGGCGGGGCTGGCGCGGTGATTTCGCCTTGAGCGCGGGCGTTGTGCTCCTGGTGGTGCTGATCTGGGCCGTTTTTTCGCAGTGGGTCCTCGCGGGCTGATATGAAGATGCGACTACTGCGGTCGTTCGTCTGTTCGCTCCTTCTGGTGACGGCCGGCGCGGCGGCCGATTCGTCGCAGTGGCCGGCACAGGCCAGCCCGTTCCCCGCCGATGCCGCCGAAGAAGCCCGGCTGGACCAGATCCTGTCCGGCATGTCGCTGAGCGACAAGGTGGGGCAGGTCATCATGGGGGAAATCCAGTACGTGTCCCCCCGGGACGTCAGACACTATCGGCTTGGCGCGGTGTTGAACGGCGGCGGGTCGTTCCCGGGCAAGGATCGGCACGCGTCGGCCGCCGACTGGCTAGCGCTGGCCGACGCCTATCACGAGGCTTCCATCGACCGCAATGACGGGCGGCCCGCAATCCCGGTCATGTGGGGCACCGACGCCGTACACGGCGCCAACAACGTGTTCGGCGCGACGCTCTTCCCGCACAACATTGGCCTTGGGGCCACTGCCAACCCTGAAATGCTGGTGCTCATCGGCGCCGCAACCGCGCGCGAGGTGGCGGCCACCGGGATCTACTGGAATTTCGCACCCACGCTGGCCGTTCCCCGCAACGACCGCTGGGGGCGGACCTACGAGGGATATTCCGAGCATCCCGACCTGGTGGCCGAACTGGGCGCCGCGCTGATCGAGGGTATGCAGGGCGCCGCTGGCCGGGACTTCATGGCGCCCGGCAAGGTGCTGGCCACCGCAAAGCACTTTCTGGGCGACGGGGGTACCACCGACGGCGTGGACCAGGGCAATACAGAGGTCAAGGAAGATGAACTCGCGCGGATTCACGCCTCCGGTTACCGGACGGCGCTCGGGAACGGGGCGCAAACGGTGATGGTTTCCTTCAGTTCGTGGAACGGTCTGAAGATGCACGCCAATCCCTACCTGCTGCAGGAGGTGCTGAAGGGCCGCATGGGTTTCGACGGCTTCCTGGTCGGGGACTGGGACGGCCACTCGCAGGTCCCGGGCTGCAAGGCAAGCAGTTGCCCGGAGGCCTTCAATGCCGGGGTGGACATGTTCATGGCCCCGCAGCACTGGAAGGGCCTGCACCGCAACCTGCTTCGCCAGGTCCGCATGGGAGAGATCACAGGCGCGCGGCTGGACGATGCCGTGCGCAGGATTCTGCGCGTAAAGTTGCGCGCCGGGCTGCTGGAAGCGCCGCGCCCGTCGGCGCGCCCGGTCGCACCGGAACACGAGAGCGGCACGGTAAGCCGTTCCGAGTGGATCGGTCATCCCGAACACCGTGCGCTGGCGCGTAGGGCAGTGAGGGAATCGCTGGTTCTGTTGAAGAATGAAGGCAGCGTATTGCCCATTGACCCGCAATCGACGGTGCTCGTGGCGGGATTCGCGGCAGCCGATATACCCAGCCAACTGGGCGGCTGGTCGATGACCTGGCAGGGCGACGATATCGAAAACGCGGATTTTCCCGGTGCCTCCAGCATCCTGGATGGGATCCGGTCGGCGGTCGAAGGCGCGGAGGGAACGGTGGAATACCGGCAATTCTCCGAAGTGCGGGCAGGGCCGGAGGGTTCCCAGCCGGATATCGCGCTGCTCGTCTATGGGGAGCCGCCGTACGCGGAATACGAGGGCGACGTGAAGACACTGGAGTTCAGTCCCCGCGACAAGTCCCACCTGGAAACGGCCCGGCGTTTGCAGGCGGCCGGAATCCGGGTTGTGAGCGTCCTGCTGACCGGCCGCCCTCTGGCCGTCCCGGATGAAATTGAAGCGTCCGACGCATTTGTCGTGGCCTGGCTCCCGGGCAGCGAGGGCGCCGGGGTCGCGGATGTGCTGATCGCGGGCGCCGACGGCGCTGCCCGCTACGATTTTTCAGGCCGGCTGCCTTTCTCCTGGCCGCAAATCCCCGATCAGGCAGTCAATAATCCAGGCGACGAGCCCTACCGGCCCGCTTACCCGCTCGGCTTCGGCCTGCGCTACGAGCAATTCGACGGAAGCTGAAGCCTTCTGCCTGCCCATCCCTTCCGGGAGCGTTGGAGTATCCATGTTGTCAAGCATGGGTATTCAGGGGGGCTTGTGG
>VXSK01000014.1 GCA_009838035.1 Gammaproteobacteria bacterium | reverse complement strand
GGCGGTTCTGGCGACGGCGCTGGCCGGGGCGGCGTTGAGGCCGTCGCTGGCGGCGCCGGCGGGCACGGTGACGGTCACGTCCTTGCCGCCTTCGGGGGTGACGGCGAGCCGGTACGCCGTCGCGCTGACGGGGGTGAACGTGCCCTTGGCGGCGCCGGCGACTTCGATGTCGCCGACGGCGAACCCGGTGACGTCCTCGGAGAACGTGAACGTGACCGTGAGCTCGGCGGTGGCGTTGATCTTGGCCGGCACGCCGGCGATGTCGAGCGTGGGGACCTCATCGTTGGCTATTGTCCCGGTGGCCTCCGATGCCGCGGGCGACAGCGTCGCGTTGACCGGGTCCGACAGCCGCACCAGGAAGGTCTCGTCCGGTTCGGTCCGGACATCGGCGAGAGTGTCCACCGTCACCGTGGCCGCGGTCGCGCCGGCGGCGATGGTCGCCGTCCGCGCCGCCACCGCCGTGTAGTCCTCGTCCGCCGTCGCCGGGTTGGATCCGTCGGCGTCCTCGGCCGTGGCCCACCGCACGGTCACGTCCCGTCCCGAGACCGGGGTCAGGGCGATGGCGAAGGCCGCGCCCTTTCCCTCGCTGGCGGTGGCGTCGCCGATGGACAGCACCGGCAGGTCGTCGTCGTCGGTGATTGTGCCGGTAGCGGATGCGTCTGTGATGGAAGTGCCCGTGCTTGGCGAACTCAGCTCCACGATGAAGGTTTCGTCTTCCTCGTCGAGGGCGTCTTGGGTGGTCGCCACGCTGATGGTTTTGCTGGTCTCGCCTGCGGCGAAGTTCAGCGTCTGCGCAGTGGTCTGTTCCGTGTAATCGGACGAGGAGGCCGGATGGTCGCCGTCCATGTCTTCGGCGGTGCTCCAGTCCACGCTGGCCGCGTCTCCTGTCGCACCGCTTCGGTTAACAGTGAAAATGATCGTCTGGCCCTCCGTTGCCGACGCGTCGCCAATCGAGAACGACGTGGCCGCATCGTCGTCCGTGACCGTCACCTCGACCGGCTCGACCGCAACGCCTTCGTAATCGCCGCCGCTGGCTTTGTGCCGGACCTGCGCCGTCCGCTGGTCGTTGTCGTTGTTTCGATCGTCGTCAACGCCGGTCACCTCGACCATCTGCTTCGTGCCCCAGTTGCTCGTGCTGAACTTAAGCGCCGCCGCGTTAACCGTCGCCGTGCTCGCATCCGAACTCGACAGCGACACCGTCACCTCGCCGGTAGGCTGGGTTCCGAGCCAGACCTCGTATTCCCCTTTTTCTCCTTCCGCGATGGTTAAGGCTTTCGGCGAGACGTTGACACCCAGGATGTCGTCGTCCTTCAGCGTGACCGTCGCCACCTTCACTACCAGATTCCGGCTGCCGATCGTCGCGGCGCCCTGTACCACGATGGTCTCATCGTCCTCCGCCAGATTGTCGTCGACCGGCGTCACCGTCAAAGTGATGGTTCCCGAAGTGGCGTCGGCAGATATGGATATCACAGGCGGATCCCGCGCCCAATGGACGCTGTAGTCCGTGCCTTCCGCTGCCGTGCCGCCCAGATCCAATGTCACGGTGGCCGTTTCGGTCCGCACCACGGTTTCGTCGCCGATCGTGGCGCTGACCTGAAGCAGCCCCGAGCCACCGCCTTCATTGAGGGAATTCCTGTCCACGGCAAGGGTTACGTCGGGCGCGATTTCGTCATCGGTCAGTTTCAATTCGGTTTCACTAACCGTGCGGCCCGGCGCCGAGCCGCCTATCAGGATGGTCTCATCGCCCTCCAGTAGCTTGTCGTCGGCCGGCGTGATCGTAACCTTCGTGGTTCCCGAGCGGGAGTTCGCCGGAATCGTCACGGCGCCGCCGCCTGCGCGCGAATAGTCGCCCGCACCGGCCGTGCCGCCCCATGAAAGGTCCACTTTCGTGTCCGTAGGAAGAACGCTGTCCAACTTGTCACCCCATTCGGCCGTCACCATCAACTCTTGCGCGCCACCGTTCTCGGAGACCTCCGCGGGAGACACCGACAGTGCGATGCCGGCGCTGTCGAGGATCGACAACTCGGCGCCGCGAACAAATGGGGTCATCATCGCGCCCCGGGTGCCGTCGATTCGGAGCCTCTCCACGCGATCCTCCTTGAGCAAATCGCCCCGCGGCGTGATGGACACGCTGGTGGTTTGGCCCTCGACCTTGCCTTTCGGGATTGTGACGCTCAAAGTGCCGCTAACAATGTAGTCGTCCGGGCTCGTGGTGATGTCGGTAAAGGTCAGGGGGATAACCAGGTCTCGATCCGTGGCCATGCCGACGAGATCCTGCGCAGTTATAGTCAGTTGCTGTTCGCCGGTGCCCTCCTGCAAGGATTGGGGCGACACGCCAAGGTCGATCGCGCGGTCGCCTCCGTAGATGAGCGGAACTTCGTAGGTTTTGTCTGCGGCAGGCAGGGGCGATTTAACCTTGCCGCTGATCTTCGGATCGTGACGATCCTGCCAGCCGGTGAACTTGACGGCGCCGGCGCGAAGTTCGATCTGCCCGTCAAAGTCGTAGTCCCCTTCCTGAACATGGTACCGGCAAGCAATCAGCGCGGCTGTATGGAACGTTGAGCAAGGCGCCGAAACTACACCGCTGTCCAAAACGATCTCGATCCTTGGCGGACCCAGGATTTTGACCGGCCGGCGAGTAGAAAAGGTAATCTGGGCCAGATTGGAACCCCTCGTGAGAATACGCCTTGTGAGATTGGTCGAAACCGAAAAATCGGATATTTCGAACTTTTTGCTGGCTTGGGGCCAAATCCTCGTTGAGAACGGTCGGAGGATGGCGTCCTCGGCTTCTGGTTTGATGGAAAGGTTCCATGTCAGAATCTTGCCAGCGGCCCGCTCATCCACCACGAATTCCACATCCTGGGCATCTGACCGGCTAGTAGCGGACGTGCCTGAAACCGAAAAACTTATGACTTTCGGTTTGACCAGATCAGACCTTTCGGCCGTCATTGTGACGGTATAGGTTCTAGCGACTGCAGGGCCTGTTCTTATGGCGTAACAGCTTGTGGATGTCGTTCCGGGGTGTTGGGGCGTTGCGTTGCAGCGTAACGTAAAGAATTCAATGGGATTTGCCTCCCTGATGGTAAAGATATGAAAGCTGCCGCTGATAGTCGTTCCGGCAAAGTCTATCCCGGCAGCCAGCTTCGCTGGTTCCAAGGATTCCCGCCTGTTGTCTTCCCTTGCATTGAACGACACGCGCATGCTGGCGGACGCGGCGCCTTGCGGAATCGTTAGCGTCCACGGAGGATTATTTGGAGTGAACGTGCCGTCGCCGGGGAGGTCAATCGCGTTATCGCTGGCCCAGTAAAAACCGGCCTTTTGGGATTCCTCGAACCTGCTTCCACCGACAAGCCTGACGGTGATGAGGATATCCGCCGACTGGCCTTCCTCGATGCTGATGTTTGAAGGCGTAGTGGATACGTCAAGTTCCGGCGCCGTGTTGTTGTCGGCAATGGAAATGTCCAGGCCGGTCACCTCGACCCCGCTGGCGGCGCCATTGATGCTAAGGGTTTCGGCCCCCTCGAAGTAGTTGTCGTCCACCGCCGCAAGCGTCAGATTGGCCGTTCCCGTCATGCTGCCAGCAGCGACGGTGATATCCGGCGCCGACACAACCTTGTAGTCTGTTGACTTGGCCGCGCCGCCGAAAGACAGCTTGATGACCGTCTCCTCGGTGCGCGTGGAATCGAGCGTTGCGGTGACCGTGAAGGTGGTGTTTCCTTCGCCTTCGGCAAGTTCGGTGGCCGCCGGCACGGTGAGTGTCGCCGTGGGAGGCTGCTGCGCCAGCGCAGAATTGTGCAGCAAAAGCGCCCCCGCAAGCAGAAACGCGCAAAAGTGACCAGCAGGCGCAACGGCCCACCCAAAGAATCCGAACATACGAGTTGCTAACGTGCGTACCGCGAACTCGCAATAAGGGCACCGGGCACCGGGCACCGGGCACCGGGCACCGGGCACCGGGCACCGGGCACCGGGCACCATTATATACTTCTTGCTGGCCACTTGGGTTGTAAAAACCGATCTCGTCAGGGGAACGTGAAGCCGTTGCGCCATGGTCATGATGACTCGGTTTGCACAACTCCAAGAAGCGGAGCGGATCGTCTGAACGGCAAGTGAATCGAGGGAATCTGGCAGACGTGTCGGCCGGAATTCCAAGAATCAGGCCAGCGCGAAATGTAACAAGGACTGGAAGTAGCGCTACCAGACGGAGGCGCACTGAAGATAGCATGTTAGTAAGAGCGATCCGGCGATCCGGCGATCCGGCGATTATTTTATCAGGATAGGGGGCTTTCGCGTTTGTCAAGTTCCCGCGACGAATCTCTTGTCTGGCGCCAAGAATCGGGCGGAGTTCCAGCACCGCTGCTGTTTGGGCGATGCCCTCGACTAGATTCAATTACCACTCCCTTCGAAAGACTCAACGCGCGTTCGCACCTATACGCCCGACAACGGCGAGGACGTCACCGTCCATGCTCAAAAGGAAATCCGTCCAACGCGGTCTCAACGTTACGTGACCACCACTCTACGCGAGCGGGATTATAAACGCTTGCCCCGGACAAGAGCAGCCCGGCTTGCGCACCGTGGCGGTGAAGACCGAGGAACAGCAGGGCGTGCTGGCGCTTCATCGGATGCGCGAGCAGCTGGTGAAGTTCCGCACGGCGCAGATCAACGGCCTGCGCGGCCTGCTGGCCGAGTACGGGGAGGTGATGCCGAAGGGCCGGGCCGGTCTCAAGCGCGACATTCCCGGCGCCCTCGAACGGGTCTCGGAGCGGCTGCCGGCGATGGTCGTGGACAGTCTGCGCGATCAGTGGGCGCGGGTCCTGCGCACGGACGAGGAGATCGAGGTCATTGAGCGACGGCTGTTGCTGTGGCATCGCACCAGCGAGGCCAGCCGGCGGCTGGAGACGATCCCCGGCGTGGGCGTGCTCACGGCCACCGCGGCGGTGGCCGCCATGGGCGATCCGCAAGCGTTCCGGTCAGGGCGCGAGTTCGCCGCCTGGCTGGGCCTGGTCCCGCGCCACGTCGGCACCGGCGGGCGCGTTCGGATTCTGGGCATCAGCAAACGGGGCGACCGCTATCTGCGCACCTTGTTGATCCACGGCGCGCGCGCCGCGATCACTCACACCAAGGCGCCCTCGGGGTGGCTGTCGCGGTTGCTCGAGCGCCGGCCCAGGAACGTCGCCAGCGTGGCGCTGGCGAACAAGAACGCGCGCACGATCTGGGCCCTGCTGGCTCATGATCGGTGCTACGAACGCAATTTTGAGGGCCAGCCAGCCTGACTTCGGGTCGGCCGGTTCATTGTTACCACCAAGATAGAGGAGAGGACGCAAGAAAGGTTGCACCAGGTACGACACGAGGTGATGGCCAACAGGTAAGACCGCGGTCCGCCAAGCCTGCATGGTTGTTAGAGCGTCAAGCTCTTCAGGAGAATGAGGCGCGGATCGGCGGAATCCATCAGGGCCAGCGGGCAAATGACCCGCACCAACAGGCCGGATATAGAACCGCAACCTGAAATCCACCACCTCTACGCGGACTTGGTCATCGGGAGGCGTCCATATAGAAAAAACCATGACGAGCTTTCAGATATCGAGGTGGAACTGATATTGGTTTCAATCCGATGCTTGATCTCAAGTCGCAACCGCCTCATCAACTCGGTTCTTCGAGTCAACAAGTACGGTAATTTTCAGCTCACCATCGAGCGTTGCAAGCATCCTCATCAGCCGGTCCAGCGTGAAGCGTCCAAGATCGGCGTTTCGGATGCGCGAGAAGTCCGCGACGGCGAAGCGGGTCAGGGTGGCGGCCTTTCGCACCGACAACGCGCGCTCGTCCAGCGTCATGATGATGCGGGCGGCAAGAACCGCCTTGGCGTGTTTGAGATCCGCTTCCGGATCGCCGAGATCGCGGTAGATGTTGCCGCTTCCTTCGATCAGTTCAAATTCGGACTCGTTCATGACAGCACTTCCCTTTTCAATCGGGCCAGCCGGGCCGCAATCAGATCGATCTCGGGCTTCGGCGTCCTGATGCCCATTTTCGATTTCTTCCGGAATGCGTGGACCACCCAGAGCCGTCCGGCCAGTTCGGTGATGTAGACAACGCGCCAGGCGTCGGTCCGGTACCGGATGGCGATCTGGAAGACGCCCGGCCCCATGCCCTTGAGCGGCTTGGCGATGTCCGCCTTGCCGCCCTCGGCCGCGACCGTCAGGGCGGCGGTCGCCCGCTCTTTCACCATTTCTGGAAAGGTGTCGAACACCTTGCGCGCCGCCTTGATCCAGCCGAGTGGCCTCGAACTCCTGCTCAAATCGTATGTTGTCATATGTGACGACACCCTTCAAGGTGGTCATGGGCAATGGATTGCCGCACGATCCCGCCCAAGCCTGAAGTCGCGGCACGGCGATCGGTGCCTGCGGTTCCATCCCAATCGACCGGTCGACGAGCTTTCGCGCCGGGCCGCGTGGTAAGCGCCGCATTCACACCTTCCTCACGGTCCACAGCACCTTGCCGACGACATGCACGTCCCCGGCCGGCGCAGTGTAGTCGGCGTAGTCCGCATTGGTTGACTTCAACCGCAGCCCGGGCTCGCCGCCGGTGCCGTCGACGCGCTCCACGCGCTTGACGACCAGTCCGTTGCCGTCCCACAGCACGAACATCTCCCCGGTGGCGGGCACCCGTTTCGAGGTGTCGACAAGCAGACGGTCGCCCTCCGACAGCTCTGGCTCCATCGATTCGCCCCGCACCCTCAACACGCGGACGGCGTCGGGGACGGCGCCGCCCTCGTAGCGGATCATTCCCTCCGGCAGGAACCAGAGGGCCTTTTCGGACACGAACTCGTCGGCGAGCGCCCCGGGGCCTGCCGACGCTTCCACCTCCACCTCCCGGAGGGTGGCGAGCGGCACGGGCGAGCCTTCAGGCGCACGATAGCCGCGCGGTTTCCGGCCTCTCCCCTTGCGCGTGGGCGGGCGTTCGGCGTGGCGCAGATCCTCGACACCGCATTCGAGCACCTCCGCGAGCTTCTCCGCGTCGAGGTGAGAAAGCACCTTGGGCGTGTTCCTCTCCAGGAACCCGTGCACGTAGCTGACGTTGCGGCCGATGGCGAGCGACGCCTCGCGCATGTTCAGTCCGCGCTCCCAAAGAAGATCGCGGATTTTCTGTCGCACCGGGTCGTTTTGCATCGCGGAGCCTCGCGCGGGTGTCGCCCACCGATAGCTTATTCACTAACTAACACTATTGTCAACGATATATCGCGTCCGTATGGTTGCCGCCATGAACGACCTCGCCGCTCAATTCCGCGCCACCGTGGAAGCCTGGCTCAATCGCACCGGCACCCCGCCGGCGCGCCTCGGTCAACAGGCCCTGGGCGATCCGTCCTTCGTGCTGCGGATGAGGCGCGGGCGGGTACCGCGGTTGGACACGGCGGACAAGGTGTTGACCTTCATCGGCGAGGCGCCGGCCGGTCCCGCGTTCCGGGGCGAGATCGAGGCGTTCATCGAGATCACGCGCACCAAGCCCTACGTGCTCGGCCTCGACGCGGCGGGCGACCCCTCGTTCGTCGCGCGGCTGCGCCGGGGCGTCTCGCCCCGGCTCGACACCGTGGGACGGGTGCGGTCCTGGATGGCGGACCGCTGCAGCGACGCCGAACGCACGGCGATTCGCGCGATCGCGGCCGGGGAGCCGGCCCTGCCTCGCCGATCCGACACCAAAGACGGGGACGCGTCCCCCACCGACAACAAAGAAGGAGAATGGAATGGACGCCTCCCACCCTGATGCTGAAGGACGGAGGGAAAGAAGT
>VXSK01000013.1 GCA_009838035.1 Gammaproteobacteria bacterium | reverse complement strand
GTGCCCCCTTCCTCCGGGGGCGGCGGCGGCAGGAGCCGCCGCCGAGCCCCATGGACGGGTTAATGCGTCCCCCGGAGGCAGGGGGTATGGAGGGGCGGAATCGAAGTTCCAGCCGTTCATCGGTCAGGAGGGCGCCGGAGCGTTCTTCGCCTGCAGCCTGGGGAACATCAGTTCGGCGCCGACCTCCAGGGTGTCGGGATCCAGGCCCGGGTTGTACTGTCGCAGCAGCCACATGGGCACGTCGTTGCGGCGCATGAGCTGCCAGACGGAATCTCCTCTGCGCACCTTGTACTCGCTGACCCCGACGACGTGGTAGTCGGAGAAGAACGCCTGCTGCAGTTCATGGTGGAATGCCACGCGGCGACGGGTGAAGGTATCCCGGCTTACACTGCTGAAGTCCAGGCGCAGGCGCTTGCCGATACTCACCGGCCTGCCGAAGCTCAGACCGTTCAGATCCCGCAGGCGCTGCGTCCGGACTTCCAGCCAGTCGGCGTAGTGTCCCAGCGTTTCCGCGGCCTCCACCTGCACCAGGTCGCCGTCCAGCACCGTGTAGTCGTTGGGGTCCGCCAGGCTGACCACGCCGAAGGACGGACCGGTGGGGGCGGGCTCCACCGCCGGCGTCGAAGCGACGACGCCGTTGTCGTCGTCGGCTGCCGGTTCCGGCGCCTCCACGGCCACCGGCGGCTGCGGAATCGGCAGATTTGCCGATGTCAGGCGAAGTTCCTGGCCCACGTATATCCGGTTCCTGTTCCCAATGTCGTTCAATGCGAGCAGCTCGTCCTCGGACAGGCCGGCCCGGCGGGCGATCCTGCCGACCGTGTCGCCCCGGCGCACGCGGTAGGTTTCGGCGCCGTCGGGTATCGGTTCGCGCGCGGCCAGCCCCGGGATCTCCAGCGTCTGGCCGGCGCGGATGCGGTGCATGTTTCGCAGGTTGTTGGCCTGCATGAGCCTCGTCACGCTCGTCCCGTAGCGTTGCGCGATCAGCGACAGCGTGTCGCCAGGCTGAATGACGTAGTTGCGGTCGCGGATCTGGCTGGCGAAGCGCAGGTCGCTCGAGATCGCCGCGACGCGGATCTCGGCATCCGCTATCGGGGGCACTCGCAGCAGGTAGTTCCTGGGAACGTACTTGGAATCGCCCAGCACCGGCTGGCGCAGGCCGGGGTTCAGGCTAGCCAGCATGGAAGAATCCAGGGACAGGGCGCCGGCCAGCGTGCTCAGGCGCATATAGTCCGGCACCTGCACCATCGCGTACTCGATCGGCGGATCCAGGATTACCGGCCCGAACAAGCGTTCGGCTTCCTCCTCCACCTCGATCGCGGCAATCAGTTCGACGTAGAAGTTGCGTCCGGCGAATTTGAAGGTCCGCCCTTTGTAGCGGCGGACCACGGTCTCGATGTCCTTGGTGCCCAGTTGCCTGGCGGCCCGCAGCATCGCGCCCACTCCCTGGTTGTAGGCGGTGATCGCCAGCGGCCAGCTGTCGAGCAGGCTGTGGTTGTAGGTCAGCAGTTGCGCGGCGGCGACGGTCGCCCGCCAGGGATCCAGCCGTTCGTCCATTACGTTGTCGATCCGCATGAAGCGGCGCCCGGTGGAGCGGGTGAATTGCCACATGCCCAGGGCGGCCGCCGACGAGCGCGCGTGCGGCATAAACGAGGACTCCACGTGCGGCAAAGCGGCCACCCCCTCGGGCACGCCGTGTTCCTCGAGCGTCCTGAGAATGTGGTCGCGCCAGCGTCCTGATCGCACCAGTCCGTCCCTGAATTTCTCGGCCACTCCCTGCTGCACGCGGATGCGTCCCGCCGCGGCCCTGAGCGTGGCGCGCGACGGGTCGGGCCCCCAGGCGTCAAGTACCCGCTGTTCCTTTTCGCTGAGTTTTTCGGGCCGCCGGTCCGCCAGTTGCTGAAGCACGTTGCGGTAGTCGCGCACGGCCGCCCGTATCGCACTGCGCCGCGCGCGCGGCGATAGGTCCTTGAGGGATACTTCGCCGTAAACAACGCCCACGTACAGGCTGTCGTGTACCAGGCCCGTGTCGCGGCCCGTGGCCCCGAACACCCGCTTCCAGAAATCGATTTCGGTTCGCAGCCCCTCCGGAACCGGCAGGTCCCCGGCGGCGAATGCGGCTCCCGGGTTCAGGGCAAGAACCAGCATCATGGCAAGCGCCGGCAGCACGGCGGGTGTTCTGGCGGGCGCCCTCATATTCGGGCAGACTTTCTACACGAAAGCCGCGTATTTCGCAATCCGCCGACCCGGTTACGTGCCCAGTCCCTGGGACATCTGCGCGAAGCTGGTCAGGGGGAATCCGCACCTCCGCTCCCATTCCGACTGATCGATGACCGGAGCATTGATCAAGTCGATCATTTCGTCGAATTTGCTTAATGCGGCGCAACCCACAGCCGCAGGGTCCGTGGCGCTGCGGTACGTTGGCCAGGCGCAGTCCCGGGCGTAACGCCAGAACGGGCTGTCGTATCGGGAACCGCAACTGTAGTGCCAGCCCACAAACAGGCCGCAGGTGAGCGTGTCGTTGATCAGGAAACGGTTGACGACCGGCACGTCGTTTTCCTGGTATTCGGCCGGCCGGTTGAGCCGCATCTGCAGAATCATCCCGACCTGCATCTCGGCCAGCCGGATCGCGGTCGCTTCCAGCGGCTCCATGAATCCGCCCGCGTTGCCGATGCGGGCCACCGCGCCGTCGTAGATCCGGCGGTGGACAAAATTGGGAAAACGCAGCACGGTGCGTTTTTCGAATTCCGCCACGCCGTCCTGCGCCAGCAGTTCGTCGAAGTCCTTTTCGACTTCC
This sequence comes from Gammaproteobacteria bacterium, assembly GCA_009838035.1. NCBI lineage: Bacteria > Pseudomonadati > Pseudomonadota > Gammaproteobacteria > Gammaproteobacteria bacterium. The sequence continues at coordinate 24,454 of VXSK01000013.1, read as the reverse complement.
TCCAGATCCGATACGTCGCGGTTGAAGATATAGCCGTATGAGGTGTGCGCGGTCAGCGGGATGACGAACACCCATCCGTGCGGGCGCGCGATCGCGCGCGTATAGGTGTGTTTGAGGACCGGCCCGTCGGGCGGTTCCTCGATGATCGCCGGACAGCGGCGGATCACCGCGGTATTCGTCGGGATGAAGGAGATTTCGATGTGTTCTTCGGGATCCAGTCGCCTGGGGAATCCGCGCGCGTCAAAGACCAGGTCGTAGCGTTCGGACGGCAGGCCCTCGAACTCCACCTGCGCCCCGCCGTCCACTTTCGTGATGTCCAGCACTTTTGCGTCGATGTGGCGGGCGCGCGTGCCCTCGCTCAGCAGGTCCCCCATCACGTCGGCCGACAGGTGGTAGGCGTAGGAAACCGCTTGTGGCGTGAAATGGTGAATGAACTCGCTTTTCCTCCGGCCCCATCCCTCGAACTGAACGCCGTACTTGCGGGTCGCGTTCAGGCGCCGCTGAACCTTCTCATGCGGCAATCCCGACAGTCGATGCAATTGCTGGACCAGGCTGGGCCAGCTTCCCTCGCCCACGCCGATGACCGGAATGCGCGAGTCGTAAATATGGTGCAGTTCATGGTCCTTGTCCGGGTGCAGCCGGGACACGCTGGCGGCGGCCAGGGCGCCCGCGGTCCCGCGCCCGACCACGGCGATCTTCCTGCACGAGTTACTTCCCGGCATCGTCACGGCTGGGGTCCCCCCGAAACCACCTATCTCAACATGCCCGAAGGATGATTCTACTTGAGCTCGTGGAATCGGCCTGCGGATGGACAATGCCTGCCGGCCAACCCTATACTCGGCTGCGTTCACATGGGGGTGGAATGAGCGGTCTTCGTCGCGAATCAATGCGTACGGCGGCACTCGCGGCTCAGGTTCCGTGAGCGGGCAAGGCACAGGCAAGGGGCAATTCGAGACCCGATTTGCCGAATGGGTGGTCGCCTATCGCTGGCGGGTCATCCTGGCCGCCCTATTCCTGGTGGCGGTCGCGTCCAGCGGCATTCTGCGACTCGGTTTCTCGGGCGACTACCGCATATTCTTTGACGAGGACAATCCGCAGCTTCTGGCGCTGGAAGCGCTGGAGGACACCTACGGCAAGAACGAAAACGTCGTGTTCCTGATCGTCCCGGACGACGGAAACGCGACCTCGGAAACCGCGCTATCGGCGGCGGTCTGGCTGACGGAAGCCGCCTGGCAGACACCGTATTCCCGGCGGGTCGATTCGCTGACGAACTTCCAGTACACGACGGCCGAGGGCGACGACCTGTATGTGCGGGACCTCGTTGACCCACAGCAACTGGGCGATCCCGATGCGCGGTCACGCATACATGCGATTGCCCTGGCTGACCCCCGTGTCGAGGGCAGCATCCTGGCGACGGGCGGCGACGTGAGCGTGGTGAACGTAACGGTGGAACTGCCCGACGGGGACCAGTTGGAGGCGGTCGCCGAAGTCGCAGGCTTCGCCCGCGAGATCGCCGCAAAGGCGGAAGAACAGTTTGCCGGCATGGACCTTCGCGTGGTCGGCACGGTCATGATCAACCAGACCTTCCTGGAAGCATCGATCGAGAGCCAGATGATCTTCCTGCCCGCCAGCCTTGCGCTCATGGCCCTGATCCTGGGGGTCCTCATCCGCGGCATTGCGGGAGTAGCGGCGACCGGAGCGGTGATCGTCTTTTCCATTCTCGCGTCGATCGGTCTTGGCGGTTGGGCCGGCCTGCCTTTTTCACCGCCCATCTCGCCGGCGCCGACCATCGTGCTGATGATTGTCGTGGCCAACTGCGTTCACCTGCTGGTGACATTGCAGCAGCACATGCGCGCCGGGCACTCGAAGCGCGATGCCATCGTACATTCCGTCAGTCTCAATCTGCACCCGGTGTTCCTGGCCAGCCTCACGACGGCGCTCGGATTCCTGAGCATGAACTTTTCGGAGGTGCCCCCGTACCGCCACCTCGGCAACTTCGTCGCTTTCGGGATCGGCATGTCCTTTCTTCTGTCCGTCACATTTCTGCCGGCCGTGCTTTCGCTGCTCCCGGTCCGACCCGGGTCGGACCGGCGCTTGGTCGGGCCGCTGCTCGGCTCCATGGCGGACTTTGCGCTGCGGCGCAGAAAGGCGCTGCTGTGGGGTTGGGTGGCGGTGGTGATCGCGATGATCGTGGCCATTCCGCGCAACGAACTCAACGATGTGCTGGTCCATTTCTTCGACGAAAGCGTCGAGTTCAGGCGCGACACCGATTTCATGGACGAGCATCTGAGCGGCAATACCGTGCTCGATTACTCGCTTGAGGCGGCCGACGCGGGCGGAGTAACCGATCCCGAGTTCCTCGTCGAGGTATCGGACTTTGCCGAGTGGTTCCGTGAGCAGCCTTCCGTGCGCCATGTCTCGGTCATTACCGACACCTTTCGGCAACTCAACCAGAGCATGCACGGCGACGATCCCGCTTTTTACCGGATCCCCGACAGCCGGGAACTGGCGGCGCAGTACCTGTTGCTCTACGAACTTTCGCTTCCCCAGGGCCTGGATCTCAACAACCAGATCGACACGCTCCGAAAGGCTACGCGCATGACGGTATCGTCCACGACGCTGTATTCGCAGGACCTGCTGGATCTGAACGCCCGCGCCGACGCCTGGCTCAGCGAAAATGCGCCTCGGATCGTCGGTGTCAACAGTTCCGGACCCTCGGCGCTGTTCGCCTACATCGGCCAGCGCAACATCCGCGCCATGCTGTTGGGCACCATCGTGGTGCTTGTCGCGATTTCCGTCATTCTCCTGGCCGCCTTGCGATCGTTGCGGCTCGGCCTGGTCAGCATCGTGCCCAATCTGCTCCCCGCGGTGATGGGTTTCGGTGTCTGGGGACTGACGGTCGGACAGGTCGGGCTTTCGCTGTCCGTGGTGGTAGCCATGACGATCGGCATAGTCGTGGACGACACGGTGCATTTTCTTGCCAAGTACCGCCGTGCGCGGCGCGAATACGGCCGCGATCCCGAGCAGGCCGTGCACTATGCTTTCGAGACTGCCGGGCGGGCCCTGTTCACCACCACGGTCGTGCTGGTGGCCGGTTTTCTCATATTTGCGTTCTCTCCGTTCCTTCCCACGGCCCAGGTGGGGATCCTCACCGCGATGGTTATCGGCTTCGCGCTTATCGCGGACCTGTCCCTGCTGCCCGCGCTGTTGCTGGCAATCGACAAACCCTCCGGCGGACAAACCGCGCAGAAAAGCGCCCTCGTGCCATAATCTCGCCGGGCCACACCGGGCGCCTCCGTGTTCAACAATCCATTTGACTCATTTCACAAGACCGTTGGCAAGGCCAAGAAAGAGCGCGAACGCCTCGACCGGCTGCTGACCGTTTCCACGCCGGGGGAACTTGCGCTGGTGTTGGTCACAGGGCTGGTATTGCTCCTGTTCGTGGCGTGGCTGATGTTGGGCACCGTGGCCCGCAGCGTGACGGTTGACGGCGTGCTGGTCGAGTCGGGCGAGCGACATCCGGGGGACAGTTCCTCCCTGCAAGCGATGGTGTGGATCGAAAGAGAACTCGGGCGCCGGATCGAGTCCGACATGCCGGTCTCTCTGGAAGTCGACATCGGCGACGGACAGGCACGCCGTCATGAGGGCGTGGTATCCGGCCTCGCCGCCTTGGCCCCGGGCGACGCGACGGCGCCGTTCGAGTCGGCGGCGCCGGTCACCATGCACCGCCTGGATATAGCCCTCGACCCGGGCCAGGAATTCGCTTCCGCCGACGGGCCGGCATGCCGGATCGTGATTGAACTCGGCAGACAGTCCCCGCTCGCGTTTTTCGTACGGAGGCAATCCTGAAATGCCGCCCGGCGCCTTGGTGTGCTGTCTCATGAGTTCCTTGCCTTTCAGCGTGTCCCCTGTGGCGTGTGGCAAGGCGCGTTCCGCCGGGAATGGTGTTTCCCATTGCCCAGGAACGCAACGCGGCCACGGGCCACAGGTGCCGCGCCCTACGGGAGCGGGCCTGAAGCGCCACTGCGGCGTTGCCGTCCTGGGCAATACGGACGTATTCCCTGCGGGCGGCGCCTTGCATTGACGCTTCAGGCCCGCTCTGAAAGGCAAGGAACTCATGAGACAGCACACTACAGGGGCGAAAGCGAAGGCCGCATCGGCACCCTTAAAACGCAGGGTCACCACTCCGCTTCTGCTGCAGATGCACGCAACCGAGTGCGGCGCTGCCTGTCTTGGCAGCATCCTGGCCTATTTCGGGCGCTGGGCCCCGCTTACCGAACTGCGCGAAAAATGCGAGGTAAGCCGCGACGGCTCCAGCGCCGCAAGCATCCTGCGCGCCGCCCGGCACTATGGTCTCAAGTGCAGCGGACTGAGCCTGACCAGCCAGGCGCTCAAGAAGGTGGAGTTGCCTCTGATCCTGTTCTGGCAATTTCACCATTTCCTCATCCTTGAAGGGTTCGACAGAGACAATTTCTACCTCAACGACCCCTCTACCGGGCGCCGCACGGTTTCCGCCGAAGAATTCGACAAGGGCTACAGCAACGTTGCGCTGAGATTCGAGCGTACGGCGGATTTCCGGTCCGGCGGCGAAAGACCGGGCCTGCTGAGGCAAATGGCTGCCTGGCGCTCGGGCTCATGGGGCGTGGTGGCCGGGACGGTTGCCTGCGGACTGATGCTGGCGCTGCTGGCCCTCGTTATTCCCGGAAGCCTCAGTGTTTTCGTGGACCACGTTCTTGCAAACAACCGGCCCTGGGGCGGATTGGTGTCGGCCTTTCTTGGCGCCGGCATCCTGGTTTACGTCCTGTCCCTGCTCAAGCACCGTTTCCTGAACCGTCTGGCGATCCGCATCTCGGTGGTCGGCTTCAACAGCGGCCTGTCGCGGCTGCTGCGCCTGCCGGTGGAGTTCTTCCAGCACAGGCTGGTCGGCGACCTGACCGACCGGGTCACCTCCATCGACCGGATCGCCAAGAACCTGACCGGCCAGCTCCTGGTGCTGATTATCGACATGGCGATGAGCGCGGTGTTTCTGGCGGCGATGCTGGCCTACGATGTCTGGCTTGCGCTGACCGTGCTGGCGCTGGCCATCGTGAACGGAGTGCTGGCGTATTTCGTCAAGTCGCTGCGGGCCGATCGAAGCCATGCCATGAGGCGTGAGCAGGGAATGCTGATCGGCGTCGGCATGCAGATGTTGAGTCACGTGGACAACCTGCGCATGACGGCCACGGACGATCGTTTCTTTTCCCGCTGGAGCGGCCAGCAGGCGCGCGAACTGGGAGCGCGCCGGCGCTATTCCGAACTGGGCTATCTCGACGCCGCGCTTCCCGGCCTCATCGCCGCACTGCGCGCCGCGGCGATCCTGGGCATCGGAGCCACCCGGGTGATGGCGGGAGACATCACGCTGGGGACGCTCGTGGGACTCTACATTCTGGCGGAGATGTTTCTGGCGCCTATCGGGCGTTTTCTGGAACTCGCGGACCGGCGTCAGGCGCTCGAGACAGACATGCAACGTCTGGAAGACATCTCCAGGGCGGAGGAAGACCCCGTTTTCGCCCGCCGAAGTCCCGAGTCCGAGTCGATCCCCACGTTCAATGGCCGGCTGCAGCTGGCCGGCCGCGTCGAATTGCGGGAGGTCACCTTCGGCTACAACAAGGCCAGGCCGCCACTGATCAAGGACTTCAACCTGGTGATCAGGCCCGGGCGCCGGGTTGCCGTGGTCGGCCCCAGCGGTTCCGGCAAATCCACCCTCTCGCGCCTGGTTGCGGGTATCTATCAGCCCTGGTCCGGCGAAATCCTGTTCGATGGCCACCCGCGGCATGAGATTCCCGAGGAAGTACTGCGGCGGTCCGTTTCCATGGTGGATCAGGACGTGGTTCTTTTTTCCGCTTCGTTGCGCGACAACATCACCTTGTGGAACCCGGCCGTACCGGACGAAGCTGTGATCGCCGCCGCGCGGGACGCCTGCATCCACGACGAAATCCTGCGCCGGCCGAACGGATATTCGACTCGGGTCGAGGAAGCCGGCGTGAATTTCAGCGGCGGCCAGCGGCAGCGGCTGGAAATCGCCCGGGCGCTGGTGGGCAATCCGACCGTGCTCATTCTGGACGAGGCGACCAGCGCGCTGGATGCGGCCACGGAAGAATACGTCGATGACGCCTTGCGGCGCAGGGGCGTGAGCTGCCTGATTGTGGCGCACCGGCTGAGCACCGTGAGGGACTGCGACGAAATCATCGTGCTCGACAAGGGCGTCGAAGTGCAGCGCGGCAACCACGACGAGCTGATCGCGGATCGGGAAGGCACCTACTACAAGCTCGTCAAGGCCGGTTGAAGGGATGAGCGGGCCGGAATTCACATCGATCGCGGAACTCGCCGGCCGCTCCGGCGAATCCGTGGCCTGCGCCGGCAACCTGCCGGTAGAGCTCGACGACGCCGACAGCGTTTGGTTCATCGATCGGGGCGCGGTCGATCTGTTCCTGGTCGAATTTAGGGACGGTGTGGAGCAGACGGCGCCGCAGCATCTCCTGCGCGCCGAGGCCGGCGGCATTCTGCCGGGCGTCGCGCCCGACGAGGACGACACGACGTTCAGCCTGATCGCGAAGGGATTGCCCGGCACGCTTTTGAAACGCCTGCCGACAAGCATGCTCTCCGGGGTGGACCCGGCCGAACTGGCCGAGCAGGCCGATGCCTGGCTGAGCGGCGTTACCGACACACTTTTCCGTTACGCAACGCACAGTCCGCGACCAGATGCGCTGGTCGAACCGGATCAGACGCGAACCCTGGGCCCGGGGACCCTGTCCGTTCGGCGCGGAGTGGTGTGGGTATCCCGGCCGCCCGCAGGCGCCAGCCTGTATATGGACCTGATCGACTGTGCCGAACTCAGCGGCGCAGACAGTCCGCAAGAAGCCGTGATTCCACTGACTCAAACCGGCTGGCTCACGCTGTCCGACGCCGCGGCGCTTTCCGCCCGATCATCCGAGACGCTGGCGGCCGAAGGCGCGCTGCTTTCGGCGCTGGCTTCCTTTCACGTCGTTGCCTTTGCCCTTGAGCGGCTCAACCGCCGGCTCGCGGTTGTCGATAGCGCGAATCTGGAACGCGCGCGGACAAGCAGCCGCCGCGTGGCCGAGGAAGTCGCCCGGCGCCGGCTGTTCAATATCTATGACCTGCCGGACGATCGGGGCGCGGTCGCGGACGACACGGCGCTTGCGGATGCCGTGAAGACCGTCGGCCGCCGCGAGGGCATCGAATTCAGGATTCCGGCGCGCTCCGGGCCTTTCGATTCACCGGTCAGCCTGGCCGAAATCCTTGATGCCTCCGGCGTACGTGCCCGGCGGGTGCGATTGAGCGCCGAAGACAAGTGGTGGCGGGGCGACAGCAATGCGATGCTGGCCTTCCGGGCCGAGGACGGCCGCCCCGTAGCGCTGCTCCCGGGAATGTTCGGCCGCTATCGCGAATTCGACCCGGTCAGCAAGCGCAGCATCAGGATGACGGCGGAGCGCGCCGGCGCGCTGCAGGACGATGCATGGATGTTCTATCCGCCATTGCCGCAGGGCAGCGCGGAACCGGCCGATCTTCTCCGGATCGGCCTGCGGGGATCGGGCGCGGATCTGGTGCGGCTGGTTGTGGCGGGACTGCCGGGCGGTCTGATCAAGCTGGCGCCGGCGTTTGCTCTCGGATTCGTCGCGAACCATATCGTCCAGGGCGGAAGTCCCGGCGCGCTCTATGCGGTGGCGCTGGCGCTGGCGGGCCTGGGCCTGCTCGGCGCACTTCTGCACCTGCTTCAGGGCACGGCGATGATGCGGCTGGAGAGCCGCTCGTCGTCGCGGATCGAGGCCGCCTTCTGGGACCGCCTCCTGCGGCTGCCGCGAAGCGTTCTGCGCCGCTACCCGGCCGGCGATCTGGCCATGTCGGGGATGACGTTCCAGAACCTGCGAGACGGACTGCAGGGAGCGCTTGCGGACAGTGTGTTGTCGCTCATTTTCCTGCTCCCGGTTTTCGGCGTCATTTTCTTTTATGACGCCACGCTCGGGATCATCGCCCTGGTATTCAGCCTGACGTCGCTGCTGGTGACGGTAGCGCTCGGATCAGGCCAGGTTGCATCCCATGGCCGCATGGCCGGAGCCGTACGCCGCGCAACCGGGAACCTGTTCCAGATCATCAAGGGGATCGCCAAGCTGCGTGTCGAGAACGCGGAAGGGTCGGCTTTCGCCATGTCCGCGAAGGATTATCGCGAGCAGAAACGGGCCGAGTACGAATTGGGCACGATGCAGGGGCACATGCAGGCCTTCGGCGTCGCGCTCCCCTTCCTCGCGGGCGCGGTACTGCTATTTGCGGTCGCGACGACTGGCGACCGGACGGTCCCGGTCAGCGATTTTCTCGTCGTCTACACGGTGTTCATTGCCTATCAGGCTGCCGTTGCCCGGCTCGGCGAGTCCTTCGGTGTAATTGCCGGCATGCGGCCGGCGTTCGACCACATGCGCCCGCTGCTCGCAGCGGCTCCCGAGACCGCGGTCGAAGGCGAGCCGGTCGAATATCTGGCCGGGGAGGTTCTGTTCGACCACATCTCCTTCCGTTACGATCCCGACGGCCCGCTGATTCTCGACGACGTCACGATACGCGCCCGTCCCGGAGAGTTCGTCGCCATTGCCGGTGAATCCGGGGCCGGCAAGAGCACGCTGTTCCGGCTCGCGCTGGGCGTGGACCATCCGGCCTCCGGATCGGTCTATTACGACGGACGCGACCTGCGGCGCCTGAACCTGAAACAGCTGCGCCGGAAGATCGGCGTGGTCCCCCAGTCGGTGCAACTTCATCCCCAGGACCTCTGGGACAATATCGTCGCGCACCACGACGAAGCTTCCACCGAGGAAGCATGGCAGGCGGCGCAGACCGCCGAAATCGAACGCGAGATCAAGTCCATGCCCATGGGCATGATGACGCTGGTCGGCACCAGCGGCGCGGTCCTGTCAGGCGGGGAGAGTCAGCGCATCACGATCGCGCGCGCGCTGATGCGCGGTCCCAGGATTCTGCTGCTGGACGAAGCGACCAACTGGCTCGACAACCAGAGCCAGGCCCAGGTCATGCAGAACCTGGCCGTGTTGACTTCGACCCGAATCGTCATCGCCCACCGCCTGTCGACGCTGGAACACGCCGACCGCATCTACGTTCTGCAAGCCGGAAGGGTTGTGCAAAGCGGCGCCTTCGGGGAACTCATGGAGGTGGACGGGGTTTTCCGGGACCTGGTCAAGAGGCAGATCGCTTAAGCGGAATCCGTTGAAGAAACCACTTAACGCTGCGAAATTCCTCGTCGCAAAGGCCGCATCCGACGGCCCGTTTCGCCAACGTCTGCTGGCGAAGCCGAAAGAAACGATCGAAACGGAACTGGGCGTGACGATGGCCGACGGCCATGAGATACGCGTTCATGAAAACACGGACACCGTGACGCATCTCGTGCTTCCGCCGCAAAGCAGACGTAGCGAGGAAGAGCGCGAAGCGGCCAGGACCGGCGTGGCCTCGCTTGAGTATCTCAGGAAGACCATGCACGATCCCGCGCCAGACATTCGACCGCCGGCCGAACAGCCGGCCACAGCCCAGGCCGGGTCCCCTGCGCCCGCGGCGCTTGCGGCAGCGGGCAGGGAGAGCATACGCCGCGGCCTCGCATTCCTGGAATCCGTCGTGGACGAAAACGGGGCCTGGCACTGCATCCGGTTCAGCACGGCCGACCCGGACATCCCGCGGCATTTCGAAAGGCCCGCTTTCGTTTCCGCTTTCTGCGCACTGGCCCTGGAAAGTTGCGGGGAGGCGCGGGCCAGGGCCATCTGCAGCCGCACCAGGCAGTATCTGGTCGATACCATCGAATACCCGGGGTTGTGGCGCTACTATCGTCATCTGCCCCGGGACCTTGACAGCTCCAGTCTCTGTTCGCTCGTTATAGCCAACCACCCCTGGATTGTTCTGGGAAGAAACGTTCCCCGAATGCTGGCCAACCGCGACGAGCAGGGACGTTTCCTGACCTGGTTGCTGGACGAAGGCGAGCCTGACGTCGTGTCACGCTTTCGCATCGAAGCCGACCCCGTGGTCAATGCGAACGTCATCGCCTGCCTGGGCGACCATCCCGAAACCAGGGAAGCCCAGGCCTGGCTGACAGACCTGATCGCCGAGGGCCGTGTCGAGGGCTCGTCCAAGTGGTATCCCGACGCGGTCGCTACCTACTATGCAACCGCCCGGGCCATGGTTCGCGCTCGGCCGGCTTTAGAGGGTCTGCGCCCGGTACTTGCCGACGCCATCCTGGGCCTGCGCGACGGTGAGGAAGGCTTCGGCAACATACTTTCGACGGCTCAGGCGGTGTCGGCGCTCGACGATATCGGATGCCTGGAAAAAGCGAACGTGAAACGCCTGGCGGAAAGGTTGATCGGATCACAGCACGAGGACGGCAGTTGGCCGGAACTGCTGGCGTTTGGCGACCAGACGTTGAGGTGGGGCACGGTAGGGCAGATAGGACACGGCTCCGAATGCATGACCACCGCGTTTTGCATCGAAGCATTGGAGCGCCTCATCGAAATCCTGGCCGCCTGAACGATTTGCGCCGATGTCATGCGGTGCTAACATGAACCGCGATGTAAGCGGGGGTGAACATCCCGTAGAGCGCTGCCATGCCGCAGGAAACAGCCGCAAGTAGTGGCTTTGGGCCACACAACGCCGATGTCTCAAAACTGATCGAGCCTTCGATCCGAACGGCCCTGCCGCACTTTCTGCCGCTGGGAGTATTTCCCCTGATTCTTGCCGCCGCGGCCTTTGGAGGCTGGTGGTTGCTGCCGCCGTTTCTGTTCTTTGCCGCCGCCACGCCGCTCGATCGGGCGTTCGGTCTCGACGGCCGCAACATGGATCCGGCCAAGGCTCCGGGTCGCCGCCTGATCTGGCACAACCTGCCGGTCTGGTGCTGGGCGTTTCTGTGGCCTGTCACGCTGGTTTTCGGCCTGTGGCAGATTCTGGTTGCGAATCCATTTGCAATCTGGGAGGAAGTAATACTGGCGATCATCTTGACGATGGAGGCGCAGGCGGTCTTTATCGTCGGTCATGAACTGGTTCACCGGCGCACTCCCTGGGAAAGGCGGTGGGGCGAGTTCCTGCTTGCCTCGGCCTCCTATCCGCAATACTCCACGGAGCACGTCTATATCCACCATGCGCAGGTGGGCACGCCGCACGACGTGGGGTCCGCCCCCAAGGGCGAGAGTTTCTGGAGTTATTTTCCCAAGGAAATCGTAAGCAACCTCACCAATTCGTGGAAGATGGCAGCCCAGTTGCTGGCGCGCCGCCGCCTGCCCGTCTGGCATTACAGCAATCCGTTTTGGCGCTACGGCATCGCGATGGCGTTCTGGTACGGACTGGTTTTCTGGATGGGCGGCATCTGGGCGGTCCTGGTCTTTGCCTTCCTCGGCTTCTGCTGCGTGTTCTCGATGAAGATCAGCAATTACCTGCAGCACTATGGTCTTCGCCGGGTGCTTCTTCCGAACGGCCGCTGGGAAAAGGTGGCGCCGCGCCATTCCTGGAGCGCCGACTGGAAGTTCAGCAACTGGATGTTCTTCAACATGCAGCGACATGCGGACCATCATGCGCTGGCCAGCCGCCCCTATCCGCTGCTGCAGATCACCGGCGCGGACGAGTCGCCGTTCCTGCCGGGCACCTACAGCGACCTGATGAATATCGTGCTGCGGCCGAAGCGTTGGTTCGAGAAGATGGATCCGCTTGTGGATCAGTGGCGCGAGCATTTCTACCCGGAGATAGACGACTGGAGCGCCTACGACAGCCCGGTGTCCGCGGCGCGGCCCGAACACCTGAGCGCGATCATCGAAATCTTCGCATCCGCCCCGAGGCTGGCCGGATGGATTGAACGCAACCCGGAACTGCTGGACAACCTCAAGGATCCGGAATTCACCGATCTCGACCTGCCCAGGGGGTTCATGTCGGACCCGGAAGTCGAAGCGATTGCGCGTCGCGGGCTGGCGCGGGTGTATTGGACGTTCGAGATGAGCGTTGAGGAAATGAAGGGCCTGATGGCCGAGATCCCGGCGACCGATGCGAAAGACACCGCGGAAGTGGTGCGTAACTGGTCGAACGACAAGGCATTTCAGATCGGAATGCACGTGGTGCGCGGAAACCTGTCTCCGGACGAGGCGAGGACCGCCTTGTCCAATCTGGCCGAAGCCTCGATCGCCACCGTGCTGGCCGCCGTGGTCGCGGATTATGTGGACCGGCGCGGGCCCGTGAGCGAGGGCGGGGCGGCCGCGATATTCCTGGGCGATCTCGCCGGCCGGGAGGCTCATCCCGGCGTTGCGGCCGATTTCCTGTTTGTGCATGACGGCCCGGACGACGGCCGGCGGCTATGCGCGCTGTATCTCGACACGCTGACCGGTCTGACGCGGAACAGCCTGCTGTTCGCCCCCGTCCCGCACGGCACGGAGCGCTGTGCCGTGCTGCCGTTGAGCGATCTGGCCGATCATTGCAGGAACGCCGGCGCGGCAAAGAGTCCCGACCTCACCAGGGCGCGCTGCGCATTCGAGACCGGCGATTCCCGGATAGGGGCTCGCTTCGACGAAGTGCGGCGCGACGTCCTGTCCGAATGGGGCGCGCCGGCGGCAGCGGAGACCGCGCCCGACGCCGAAGCGGAACTCGATGCCTTTCTCACGCGCGCCTGACGGCATCCGTGAGACACGACACTAGGCCCGGACGGAAAAGAATCCTCAGCGCGGAATACTGATGAAGACGACGGCTGCCGACCGGGGCATCGTCAAGCTGCCCGCGCTTGCGCCCCACCTGGAATTCCACGTCATCGGCGAGCGGCAGACTCTGCTGGTTTCCGAGTCGTTCAATACGCTGCTGCACGGCGAAGTCTATTGCAAGCTCCTGCCTGTGCTCGACGGCCGGCGCGAGCAGGAAGAGATTGCCGCCGCCCTCGAGGCCGAACACACCGCCTCCGAAGTTCGTTCGGCCATCGCTTCACTGGCCTCCAGGGACTACGTAGTCTCGGGCGGGCATGGGATGGACAGGAACCGGGCGGCCTACTGGTCGTCCCTCGGCGCGTCGCCATGCCTGGCGGAGCAACGTCTGGCGGAATCGCGCGTCGAAGTAGAGGGCGACGAGGGCCGCCTGGCACGGCATCTGGAAGAACTCGGCGCCGCCGCAGGGAGCGACGGGCCGAAGCTCAGCGTGATCGTATGCGACGACTATCTGCAGGAACGCCTTGCGGAGGAGAATCGGCGCCGGCATGAAGCAGCTGCGCCGTGGATGCTGGTGCGCCCTCGCGGTATCCAGCCGCTGTTCGGGCCCGTATTTCGGGCGGATGGAGAAGGGCCGTGCTGGGCATGCCTGGCTTACCGGCTGGGCGGTCACCAGGAAGTGCATCAGTTTCTCAGGAATGTCGCGGGCGAGAAGGCCGCGTTCAAACCGTTTGCCGCCGACCCCGCGCTGCTCGATGCCCTGTACGGGCTGATCGCGGCGGAGATCGCCAAATGGCTGGTGCTCGGCGAGGCGGCGCCGATTCACGACCAGGCCATGACGATGGATATCGCAACATTCACGAGCTCGCGGCACCGCGTCATGCGGCGGCCGCAGTGCCTGGCCTGCGGCGACGAAGCCCTTTTCCGTGCGGACCGGGCGCCCGTGGCCTTGCGGCTGAAGTCCAGTCCCAGGGCCGTCAGCAACAGCGGTGGCGCGCGCACCGTGGCCCCCGAGGTCACGCTGGCGCAATACCGCCACCTGGTAAGCCCGATCAGTGGCGTCGTGACCTGGCTGAAGCGCACTACCGACGAGGCCGATTCCTGGCTGCATGTCTATTGGGCGGGCAGCAATCTAGGCATGAGAAGCCGGACCTTGAGTTCGCTGCGGCGCAGCTTGCGCAGCAAGAGCGCCGGCAAGGGCAGCACGCGCGAGCAGTCGGAGGTCAGCGCGCTGTGCGAGGCCCTCGAGCGGTATTCGGGCTGCTTTCATGAAGACGAGATCCGCGTCCGCCGACGTTTCGCCGATTTCGCCGCCGATGGAGAGGCAATCCACCCCAACGACGCGCAGCTCTTCAGCGACACTCAGCTTGACAACGCCGAGAACATCAACGCGAAGGGGCACCCGTACAACATCGTGCCTGCGCGCATGGATCCCGACGCCGAACTGGACTGGACGCCCGTTTGGTCGTTCACGCAGCAGCGCCATCGCTATCTGCCGACCTCGATGCTCTACAGCATGGCGCCCGAGCAGCGCGCTGCCGGCGACCTGATTGCCGATTCCAACGGCTGCGCCGCAGGCAATACGCTGGAGGAGGCCATACTGCAGGGCTTCTACGAACTGGCCGAGCGCGACGCTTTCGCCATCTGGTGGTACAACAGACTCGAAGTGCCTGCGGTGGATCTCGCCAGCTTCGACGACGAATACCTCGCAACGGCTGCGGGCTACTACGCTCGGTTTGAGCGGGACCTGTGGATGCTCGACGTGACCTCCGATGTCGGAATTCCCGCATTCGTTGCGCTATCGCGACGGCCGGATGCGGAAACGGAGGACATCATCTACGGCGCCGGCGCCCATGCCGACGCGCGTATTGCGGCTCTGCGCGCGGTTTGCGAATTGAACCAGTGCCTGACCTGGCTGCCGCGCCCGGGAAGCCGCGACGGCCGGCCCATGATCGACGATCCGCTGGCGCTCTGGTGGTGGAAGACCGCCCGGCTGGCGGATTGTTCCTGGCTGGCGCCGGCGCAAGACGCGCCGCTGCGCAATGCTTCGCATTACACGGTGATCGAGACGGCCGACATGCGCGAGGATGTGGAACATTGCCGGGCGCTGGTCGAAGCCGCGGGCATGGAGTTTTTGGTCCTGGACCAGACGCGTCCCGACATCGGCATGCCCGTGGTGCGGGTCATCGTGCCGGGCCTGCGCCATTTCTGGGAACGACTCGCTCCGGGGCGCCTGTATGACGTGCCGGTCAGCATGGGCCGCCGCCACAGCCCCATGGCCGAAGCCGACATCAATCCCGCACCGGTCATCGCCTGAGGAGACAGCGTGGACATTGACGAAGCAATAACGCGGACCCAGGACCGACTTGCGGAAGAGGGCGGCACCATGGCCGACTTGCTCGGGCACCTGAGAAACAGGATTTCGGGCGTACTTATCGGGGACCGGGAATGGGAGCGGGTGCTGGAATGCGCAGGGAGACTTCCGATAACGATGGCCGCCCTGCCATTCGGCTTCGAACTTCCGCTGCACGAGCGCAGGCCGGAAGCGGATTTCGGGGCATCGCTGGCAAGCGGAACTCGCGCGGGCGACTGGTTCGAGGAACTCGCGCGGGGCGACGAAAGCGATGAAACGGCGAGGACCGTCGTGCGCCTGTTCAGGGAAATGGAATCCGAA
This sequence comes from Gammaproteobacteria bacterium, assembly GCA_009838035.1. NCBI lineage: Bacteria > Pseudomonadati > Pseudomonadota > Gammaproteobacteria > Gammaproteobacteria bacterium. The sequence continues at coordinate 9,073 of VXSK01000013.1, read as the reverse complement.
GGCTCGCCGCTGCGCGAAATCGTCGGGCGCAAACTGATGCTGGAATACGACATAGGCTCGGCGCGCGGCAACGGGCATGCGCAGCCCGGAATCTTCCTGCGGCCCGGCGAACGTCCGATCGTGGGCGGGGACCAGCTGCACGATGTGGGCACGGTGGTTGAGGCGCTCGTTTCCAGCGTCGGCTGGGAGATGAACGATGCTCAGCGCAGCAGCCTCGAAATGGTTTACCGGGCGCAGCCCGAAGACACGCGAATGGATTCCCTCGGGGTATTTCCGTCCCGCTCACGCGCGGTACGCCTGGCGATCATGGGCTTCAAATCGCAGCAGGAAATATGTTCTTTTCTTCAGGACACGGGCTGGCCGGGCCGCATCTCAGCCGTGGAGTCCGTTATTTCCCGCTTCAGGGAGCGTGCGAACATCGTCCGGTCTGGCGCCAATATCGACGTTGAGGAAGACGGTGTGGGTTCTGCGCTCGGTCTGACGCTCATCGTCAAGCAGAGATATACGAAAGATGCGCGCTACTGGCTCGATGGCCTTACCGATTGGGACCCGTTTCTGGAAGCCCTCGGCCATGAGGACCTGGTAGTCGCGGAAAAGCTCGGGGCGCTGGCCGGCTGGGTGTCCAAACCCTCCATGCTGTTCGGAAAGACTGGGCGCTACGTGCTCTTAAGAGGCATTCACCACATCAAGCTGGTCATCTCCGGCAACAGGCTTCGGAAGGCCAAGGCCTACGTGTTCATGGTGTTGTCCGGAGAGGTATCGAACTAAGTTCCCGTCAACCCGATGCGCAGGAAATACGCGCGCGAACCATCCCCCGCTCGGGTTGAGCGGGGGACAGATTCAAGTATTGAACCGGCGCGAAACCGTAGTTCCGCGCTCTAGCCGGCGCCTGGCCGGCCGGTTCGGTTTACCAGCAGCAGCAGAGGCCGGCTGAAATGGCTTCGAGTTGCTCTTCGGTGATGTTCGGATCAGGAGGCAATGCGAGATGCACGGTCTGCATGTCGCTCTCATGAACCTGGATTGTCATCGAATCAGGAATCGTAATATCCAATTCCTGGCTGATGGTGCTTTTGGGATCTGCCAACAACTGTTGCCGGAATTCCGCGTCCAGGGCGGATTTCTCGACGATCTGCTGCAGCATCTGTTCTCCACTTCTCATACTAAACCCCCGTCTTATTGAGTTGCTTCAGAGGCCCGCGCCGCTTTCCCGCAAAGAATCGCAACGCTGGGGGAAGTCATTGTAACAGACCATGTCATACAATATTCGCTGCGCATTCTGCAGTCGGGGCGATGCCTTGGATCACAGCAAATTCAGCCAGACCGCACTTCGACGCGTGCGCTGATGCGATTCCGCGACGTCTGTGCGGCTCTCGCGCTCATGGTTCCATGGGGCGCCGCTGCGCAGACTCTTGATTTTTCCGGCGACCTGAGCCTGCAGACCCGCTGGTTTCCGGAAACGCCGGCCTTCGCGGGCCAGCGTGCGGGAAGCGGAGGCGTGGTTGTCGAGCCCACGCTTTACTGGGACATCACGGAAACGGCCAGCTTTACGTTTACCCCGCTTTATCGCTACGACAGCGCCGATTCGCGACGCACCCATGCGGACCTGCGCGAGGCCTACCTGCTGATGTACGGAGACTGGGGCGACACCGCCTGGGAGCTTCGCCTGGGAGTTGACCGCGTGTTCTGGGGTGTCGTCGAGCTGCACAACCTCGTGGACGTCGTTAATCAGTTCGACCTGATCGAGCACCCGCGCGAAGAAGCCAAGCTGGGTCAGCCCATGGCCTACCTGACCCTCTCCGGCGGCTGGGGCATGGCGGAGTGGCTGGTCCTGCCCTACCACCGCAAGCGCACGTTTCCGGGGTCTCACGGACGCTTCCGGGGGCCTGTGCCGCTTGTTGACGATGCCTTGTACGAAAATGGCGACGAGGAGCGCCATATCGATCTGGCAGCCCGCTACAGCAACACCGTAGGGCGGGTGGACTTTGGCCTGAGCGCGTTCACGGGAACCAATCGCGAGCCCTTTTTCGTTCCGGCCCTACCGCCCGGTCTGATTCCCGGCCCGGACACGCCGTTCATTCCCTACTACGAACAGATCCGGCAACTCGGCCTGGACGCGCAGTTCACGACCGGGGACTGGATCTACAAGCTGGAAGCGATTCGCCGCAGCGGAGCCCGCAACCTCGCAGGCCTGGAGGAGGACTACCGCGCCTTCATTCTCGGCCTGGAGCGCAATTTCTACGGAATCTTCGGCTCGGCGGCGGACATGATCGTGTTCGCCGAATGGCACGATGACAGTCGCGGGTCGCTGGCGACGACCGCGTGGGCTAATGACCTGTTCGTCGGGGCCTCGGTCGCCTTGAACGACGTGCAGAGCACGGAGTTCATCGTCGGCGTCCTGGGTGACTTGAGCCGCAGTTACCGCGCTTTGAACGTGGGAATGAATCGCCGCCTGTCGGACAACTGGTCGATGCGCCTGGAAGCGATCGCGCAGTTGCGGGTGGATCCGCTGGACATGACTTACGCGGGGCGGCGGGACAGTTTCGTGGGGCTGGATATCACATACAGCTACTGATGGTTTCGGGGGTGCTGATCGAGCGCCTGAAGGCGTACGGCGAGCTGATCCGCCTGGATCGTCCGACCGGCACCCTGTTGTTGCTTTGGCCCACGCTGTTCGCGCTGTGGCTGGCTTCCGGCGGCGATCCGCCGGGCCGCATCCTGCTTGTTTTTATTGCCGGCACCTTCCTTATGCGCTCGGCCGGTTGCGCGGTGAACGACTACGCCGACCGACGGGTGGACCGACTGGTAAAGCGCACCCGCTCGCGACCTCTGGCGACCGGCGCGATCAGGCCTGCGGAGGCCTTGGCCGTGGCCGGCCTGCTGACTGCCTGCGCCGCCTGGCTGGTCTTCAGCCTGCCGCCGCCGGTAATCGGACTGGCGGTGATCGGAGCGGCCATCGCCGGCTTTTATCCTTTCGCGAAACGGATCATGCCGGCTCCGCAACTCGTGCTCGGGGTGGCGTTTTCGTGGGGCGTTCCGATGGCGTACGCCGCCGTTTCGGATCTCGGCAATCCCTCCTTGTGGTTGCTGTGGCCGCTGACTTTCCTGTGGGTGGTGATTTACGACACCGTTTACGCCATGGTGGATCGGGACGACGATGAGCGGATCGGCGTTCCGTCCACGGCGATCGTCCTGGGCCGGCACGACGTGCTGTTCATCGTCGTGGCGCATACTGCGTACCTGGCGGGCATGATCGGGCTGGGAACGGCGGCCGGCCTTGGGCCGGTTTACTTCGCGGGTGTCGCCGGCGCGCTGCTTTGCGCGGGCCGGCAGGTCGCGCTGATACGAGGCAGGGACCGCAAGCGGTGCTTTCAGGCCTTCAACAACAATTCGCTGCTCGGCTTCCTTCTCTTCGCCGGACTGGCGCTGGACATGCTCTTCGCCGCAGATTGACGAGGCGCTCCCCGGGATGCGATACCGGGCGGTCTTTGTGATACGATCAGGAAGTCTGGTTGGACTTGCGGTAAACATAAGCGGGGCGCAGAGCCGTGATCACTAAGGCAGACAGACATGTTGTCCGCTGAGGACATGCAGCGCCATCTCATTCAGAGGGCGGCTGACGATAGCGATTTCCGCAGGGGGCTCCTAGCGGATCCCAAGGGCACCCTGTACCAGGAATTCGGCATTGAGATTCCCGACCATATTGAGTTTCACGTGCATCAAAGCGACATGCGCACCGTGCATGTCGTTCTGCCGCCCGACCCGGTGCTGGACGAGGAGCAACTCGAAGCGATTTCGGCCGGCATGTGCTGCTGCGGAATCTGACCGGGTTCCGTACTGCCGGGTGGCTGGCCTGCGTGCCGGTTGGTATCAGCCTGTTCTCCGCAGGGGCCGCGAGCGGCCAGTCGATCGAAGCGGCGCGCACCGCGCTGAGCGAGGGCCGGTTCGTTAAGGCCGCGGAAGTCGCCGAAGCCCTGGACACTTCCGACGGGTATGCGCTGGCGGCCGAAGCGCTGGCGATTCACGGGCATTACCTGGCGGCGGAAGAAACGAAGGCCGATTTGCTCGGCCGCGCCATGCAATTGGGACAGGAAGCGATTCGCAAGGATCCGGAAAATCCGGCGGCGCACCTTCAGCACGCCCACGCGATGGGGCGCTACACGCAGGCGGTGGGCACGCTGAGGGTCAAGCGCGATTACGCCGGACGGGTGCGGGCGGCGCTGGAGCGCGCGCTGCTTCTGAAACCCGGACTGGCCGAGGCGCATCTGAGCCTGGGAGCCTGGCACGCGGAGGCCATCCGGGGCGGGGGATTCATGGCCAGGGTGCTGTTCGGGGCCAGCGGCAATGAGGCTCGCGCGCACTACGACGCCGCGCTTGAGCTTGCGCCGGATGCGAAGATCGTTCACGCGGAATATGCCCTGGGCCTTTTGCTTCTCGACAGGCGCAAACACCGTGATGAAGCCCGCAGCCTGCTGGAGCGCGCCAGGGACTTGCCCGCCCGGAACGCCCACGATCGCATCGTTCATGATCGGGTGATTGCGAATCTGGCGGAGCTGGACATTCGAACAAGACGGTAGAATCCATCGACCGGACACTTGCAGGGCGGCGCCAGGGTTTTGACGACGAAGCCGATACTTGAGATTCCATCCGCCTACAGGGCCGGATACGAAAAAGCCCGTCTCGAGGATCAGGCAGCGGCCGACAACTACGTCCGGCACACAATCATTGGCGATCCACAGTTGGATCCGGTCATGGAGGAAATTGCCGACCTGTCGCCACCCGCCCTGCACCGGTTCATTCACGCCGGGATAGAACAGCAGCAGGACCAGCTCAAGCGGGCGCCGAAGGTCATGCGCGATTTCTTCGAGGAAATCGAGCAACCTCCGGTTTGGTTCGACTACAAGGCCTGTGACGCGGGGATCCGCGCCTTTTACGCAAACGCGAATTTCGTTCTGGTCGCATTCGTCGCGGGTGTCCTGATCGAAGGCTTTTCCTCGCTGATCGCCACGTCCTTCAATATCACCTCGCGCACCGTGACGGGCCCCGGAGACCGGCGGCTGAGACAGAACAACCGGCAACTGATGGAGATCTTCGTGCCGGGCGGATTGCACCGCTATGGTGACGGCTGGAAGCTCTCGGTGCGGGTGAGATTGGTTCACGCCCGCATCCGCAGCCTTCTGGCGAAAGCGGAGCCCTGGGATGCCCAGGCCTGGGGCACTCCGCTGAGTGCGGCCCATCTCGGTTATGCGATCTGCGTTTTCTCGATTCGCCTGGTGGAACAGGCAATATCAGTGGGCGCGAAGTTTGCCAAGGACGAGGTCGCCAGCTTTCTGGCCCTGTGGCGCTATGTCGGACATCTCATGGGCATACCGGATTCCATTCTGTACGCCGATGAAGCCCAGGCGCGGCACCTCATCAGGATCACCCTGATGTGCGAGCCCCCGCCCGGACGTCATTCCGTCGAAATGGCCCAGGCGTTTGTGCACAACGTGCCCACGGTCGCGGGAATCGAAGATCCCAGGGAGGCCGATTCCGTGCGTGGACTGGTCTTTCGGCTCTCCCGCGCGCTGATCGGCAACGAACTGGCCGACGCTCTGCAGTTTCCGAGGAGCAACCGGCTGGGAACACTCTATTTCTTCCGCATGAAGCAGATCATTACGCGCATGCTCAAGGGCACCCGGTCGGCCCACCTGGCGGATTTCCTTCAGCTTCTGGATGTTTCGCAATATGATGACGAAGGAATGAGCTACGTGATGCCGGACCATTGGCACACCTCGAAGCAAAATCCCTGGTAAGGCGTGACCGTGATTCCCGTTGAAGAGCGCGGACCGGCCTGTACCCGGCGCACCTTCGGGCCCGCGCGATGAATCCGGCGCTTCTCGACCGGTACATCGCCGCGCTCCTGCGCTACCGCTGGCTGGTTATTGCCGGCGCCACGCTGGTCATGCTGGCGATGGCGGCCGGCGGGCGGTTCATTACGGTTTCCAACGACCATCGGATTCTGTTCGGCGAGGACAACCCGCAACTCGTCGCCTACGACGCCCTTGAGGACACCTACACGTCGTCGAATACGGCGCTCATCGCCGTGACGCCCAGGCAGGGCACCGTATTTACCCGCGAGACGCTCGGCGTGATCGAGAGGCTGACCGAAGAGGCCTGGCAGGCGCCCTATTCGAGCCGCGTTGACTCGCTGACCAACTACAGCCACAGCGAGGCCCTGGGCGATGATCTGATCGTCGGCCCGTTGGTGGAGGACGCCGCGTCCCTGAGCGACGCCGACCTGGACCGGATCGAGGAAATCGCGAACGATTCCATTGAGCTCGTCGGCCGCATGCTGGCCGAAGACGGCAGGGTGGCCGGCCTGGCCATCAATTTCATACCGCCCAGGGAGACCCATGACGCTTCGGTCGTGGAGCTCAACGCTTACCTCGACGGCATGATGGCCCGGGCGCGCGCCGAGAGCCCGGAGATTGAATTTCACATCACCGGCGACATCGTGATGCAGCGCGCGTTTGCGCAGGCCACCCAGGACGACCTGGAGAGACTGACTCCGATCGTGTTCTTCCTGATCGTTGCCGTGGCCTACCTGATCCTGCGTTCGATTTCGGGCGCCCTGAGCATGGTCGTGATGATCCTGTTCTCGGTGGGCACGGCGATGGGTCTGGCGGGGTGGAACCAGACGGTCTTCAGTCCCGTGAACGCCGGAGTGCCGATCATCGTCATGGCGATAACAGTCGCGCAGTCGGTGCATATCACCACGATGACCCTGACCGCCATGCGCCGGGGACTGGACAAGATGGAGGCAGTTGCCGAATCGGTGCGCGTGAACGCCTTCCCGGTCTTCCTGGCTTCGCTCACGACCGTGATCGGGTTCCTGAGCCTTAATGCCTCCGATTCCCCGCCGTTCCACACGCTGGGAAACTACGTCGCCTTCGGCGTGGGCTGCACCTTCGTGTATTCCATGTCGCTGCTGCCGGCCCTGCTTTCCATCCTGCCCCTGCGCGTGAAACCGGCGGCCGCCGGAGAAGTGACTCTCTTCGACCGCTTCGGAGAGTTCGTGGTCGCGCGGCGGAAACCGCTGCTGTGGCTGACCACGATTCCGACGCTGTTGCTGCTGGTCGGCATTTTTCGCATCGAGCTCAACGACAGCCTGCCCAACTACTTTGGCGAGCGCTATGAATTCCGTCGGGATTCGGACTACATCATCGAAAACCTGACCGGGCTTGAATCGCAGGAGTATTCGCTGGCCTCCCCGGGCGAGGGCGGCATCACCGACCCCGAATATCTTCGCCAGATCGACGCCTTCGCCGAGTGGTGCCGCAGCCAGCCGGAAGTGACCTATGTGCGCGTTTTTTCGGACACCATGAAGCGTCTGAACAAGAACATGCACGAGGACGATCCAGCCTACTACCGGTTGCCGGAAGACCAGGCGCTGGCCACGCAGTACCTGTTGCTGTACGAGCTTTCGCTGCCGTTCGGGATGGACCTGAACGACCGCATCGACATCAGCAAGTCGTCCACCCGCATGTCGGTGGTCATGCGGAACATAACCAGCAATGAGCAGCAGGTGCTCGCGGAGCGGGCCCGCGGCTGGCTTGAGGAGAATGCTCCCGGGCTTACGACGGAGGCGACCGGCCTCAGCGTCATCGTCTCGCACATCACGGAGCGAAACATCAAGTCCATGCTGCGCGGCACCGTGATCGCGATGGCGCTGATTTCGCTGGTACTGGTCGTGGTTTTCAAGAGCCTGCGGTTCGGCCTGCTGAGCCTGATCCCCAACTTCATCCCCGCAGGCATGAGCTTCGGCCTGTGGGGGTACCTGGTCGGCAGAGTGGGGATCGCGGCCTCGGTGGTGACTGTCGTGGCCTTCGGCATCATCGTGGACGACACGATTCATTTCCTGACGAAGTACCTGAAGATTCGTCGCGAGGGCCGTTCCGCCGCCGACGCGGTCCGTTATGCTTTCAGCACCGTGGGCAAGGCCCTGGGAACGACGACCGCGGTGTTGTCGGCCGGGTTCCTGGTGTTCGCGGCATCCGGATTCGAGGTCAGTTGGGCGCTCGGAATACTGGTGGCCATGACGATCATGTTCGCCTTCCTCGCCGACTTCCTGCTTCTGCCGCCCCTGCTGATGGCATTTGATCGGAGAAAACTATGAATCGTGAGCCAAGCCGGGCACGTTCGTACCATGCTACGTCGTGTATCACTCTCTTGCTGGCGCTGGCGGGACTGGTGTCGTCGCCCGCTCTTGCGCAGGATCCCTCGCCGGAGGAAATCGGCCTTGCGATCGCGTACGAGGCGGCCGCCCGCAACGATGGTTTCGGTAACTTCACGGCCAATCTGACCATGATCCTGCGCAACCGCCAGGGTCAGGAAAGCCGCCGCCAGATCCGCTTCAAGGTCCTGGAAGTCGAGGGCGACGGCGACAAGAGCCTGTTCGTCTTCGACCAGCCGCGCGACGTTCAGGGGACGGCCCTGCTGACCCACGGTCATCTCACGGCTCAGGACGACCAGTGGCTCTATCTGCCGGCGTTGAAGCGGGTCAAGCGCATCAGTTCCTCGACCCGCACCGGGTCCTTCATGGGCAGCGAGTTCTCCTACGAGGACATGAGCAATCCGGAAGTCGAGAAATACACCTACCGTTTCCTGCGCGAGGAACCCTGCGGCGAATTGACCTGCACGGTGAACGAACAGGTGCCGGTGGACACGAAATCGAGCTACAGCCGTCAATTGGTATGGCAGGACAAGGAGCACCTGCGCACCTGGATGGTTCACTATTACGACCGCAAGAACTCACATCTGAAGACATTGGTTTTCGCGGGATACCAGCAGTACCTGGATCGGTACTGGCGGGCCGGGGAAATGACGATGGAGAATCATCTGACGGGCAAGAGCACGGTGCTTAACTGGACGGACCTGGAGTTCGGCACGGACCTCGGCGACGGCGATTTCTCGCAGGCGGCCCTGAGGCGCGTGCGCTGACACGTATCGGCTGTTCGTGCTTCCTCGCCCGTCGTTGGTCCCCCTCCTCGTTGGAGACGCCATCCTGGCTCGATTCTAGCTGTCCCTGCTTGTC